>WRLS01000076.1 GCA_009776345.1 Oscillospiraceae bacterium
CCCCCCCCCCCCCCCCCCCGGCCCAAACCCCCCCGCCTGCCCCAAAGCAGGAGCCTGAACCGGAGCCGGAAATTGAAACGGAGCCTATTCGGGAGTATCCTGTCGGCAGGTTCGGGCCGGACGAGCTGCGCCGCGAGTATATAAGCGGGGAAATGACCCTGCGTGTCCCGCGTATGGATTATGACGGCCCGGTTTTCTCCTCCGAGCAGGATATTACGCAGGGCACGCCAACTTATCAGGGCGTCAGCGATAATGTGCTGGACCGGGGTCCGGGGCTGTTCGGGGCCGCGCAGCTTCCGGGGCTGGGCAATGCCAACGTATCAATCGCGGCGCACAGGGACATCGTAGGGAGGGAGTTTTGGGATATAGACAAAATGCAGGAAGGCGACTATATTTATTTAACATTCCGCGGCAGGGAGTATGTTTATCTATTTGAGGATTCATTTGTTACCCACGATAAGGACTGGGACCCTGTCCGCGTGAAGGAATATGGCGTGGTGACGCTGCAATCCTGCCACCCGATCTTTATCGCGTCCCACCGTATGTTTGTTGTAGGCAGGCTTGTTGCGGTGATTGACGATGAAGACAGCATAATTTTCGGCGAGTATGACGAGTATGAGATGGATGCGGCGGCATAGAAGGGTGTGTGTACAATGCGTTTGTTTGGGGTTGCAAAAGAGTCGGTCGTTGACGGTCCGGGGCTTAGATTTGCGGTTTTTGTACAGGGCTGCCCGCTTAATTGCCCGGGCTGCCATAACCCTGAAAGCCGCGATTTTTCGGGCGGATACGAAGCCGATACCGACGGGCTGCTCGAACAATTCGACAAAAATCCGCTGCTCAGGGGGCTTACGCTTTCAGGCGGCGAACCGTTCAGCCAAGCCGCCGCGCTAATCCCGCCGGCAAAGGAAATAAAAAAGCGCGGCAAGGATATTTGGTGCTACAGCGGCTATGAATTCGAGGAGCTGCTGGAAATGGCAAAAAGCGATTCTAATATCCGCGGGCTGCTGGAATTGCTGGATGTGCTGGTGGACGGCCCTTTTATATTATCCCGGAAGGATATTTCCCTGCCTTACCGCGGCAGTAAAAACCAGCGGCTTCTGGATGTCCCGCGGTCATTAGAGGCAGCGGCGGCAGTGCTGTTTCAACTGTAACCATTGTGCAATATCTACAAAATCAATATATCTTTGCGTACATATTTTCTATCGACATTTAGGCTCAAATATGATAAAATGATTGTGTGTCCGGGGACGTAGCTCAGCCGGTCAGAGCGCACGGTTCACATCCGTGAGGTCGTGGGTTCGAGCCCCTCCGTCCCCATCCAAGCCCCCATAATTATGGGGGCTTGTTTGCAAAAGGGGGCGCTTATGCCAAATGAAAAAAGCCGCTGCCCATGGGCGGACGGCGACGAAAGAATGGCGAAATATCACGATGAAGTCTGGGGCAAGGCGGAGCATGACGATCAAAAGCTGTTCGCCAAGCTTTGCCTTGACCTTATGCAGGCGGGCTTGATGTGGCGGACAATCCTGCATAAACAGGAGAGCTTCCACGAGGCGTTTGACGGCTTTCACATCGAAACCGTCGCCGGGTATGGCGAAGCTAAATTTGAAGAGCTTATGCAAAATTCGGGGATCGTGCGCAACAGGCTGAAAATCCGCGCAGTCATCAACAATGCCGCCCGCGTCATGGAAATCCAAAAGGAATTCGGCAGCTTTAATGCATACATATGGGGCTTCACAAACGGTAAAACAATAAAGAATTCTTGGGAAAGCATTGCTGAAACCCCGACATCCACACCGCTTAGCGATGCCGTCAGCAAGGACTTGAAAAAGCGCGGCTTCAGGTTTGTCGGCACAACCATCATTTATGCGTTCCTTCAAGCGGTCGGGGTGGTGAACGATCACCTTACGAGCTGTTTTTGTTATGGAAAAGAAGGTTAGGCCCGTAGCGACCCCGTAAACTTTTCTATGCGTTCTACGGCTATCTTTATATTCTCAAGTGAGGTTGCGTATGACAGGCGGATATGCCCTTCCCCGTACTTGCCGAAGGATGTCCCCCATGAAGCCGCAACACCGGCTTCCTCTAAGAGCCGCGCGGCGAAATCCGCGCTTGTCATGCCAAAGGCGGAAATATCGGGGAAAACATAGAACGCCCCCTTTGGCTGGCGGCAGGAGATTCCGCTGATGGAGTTCAGCGCATCAACCAGATAATCCCTGCGCTCACGGAACGCGTCGCGCATTTCGTCCACAGCATCCTGCGGCCCTTCGAGCGCTTCTATTGCGGCAATCTGCGTAAACGCCGCGGTGCAGGAGTTGGAGTTTACCATCAGCAGCTCCATTTGCCCGGCAAGCTCAGGGTGCATGATGCCGTAGCCCAACCGCCAGCCGGTCATGGCGTAGGTTTTCGACAGGCCGTCCATGATGATTGTCCTGTCCTTAAACCCGGGGACCGACGCGATTGAGCGCGCCGTGCCTTCAAAAACCAGGCGGTCATATATCTCATCTGACAGGATGAAGATATCCGGCCTGTCTTTTAATATCTCCGCCATAGCAAGGATATCGCCTTCGGTGAATACGCCGCCGGTGGGGTTCGACGGGCTGTTTACCAGCACCAGCTTTGTTTTCGGTGTAATCAGCTTTGCGAACCCCTCTTTGTCGAGCCTGAAATCACTGCTTGCCGAAAGCTTCATCGGCACGGGGACGCCCCCTGCGAACCGTATGCAGGATTCATAAATCGGGAAGCCGGGGTTGGGGCAGATTACCTCATCCCCCGGGTTTATCAGCATCATCATCGTGAAAAAGATTACCGGCTTTGCCCCCGGGACAATCACAACTTCCTCCGGTTTTGCGTCCACGCCCTTGTACCGCGCGGCGTATTCGGCTATCGCCAGTCGCGCCTCCGGGTAACCGGGCGTGGGGGAATAGCCTGTATATCCGCTGTTCATGGCGCGGTGTGCCGCATCGATGATATTTTGCGGCGTCTTAAAATCGGGCTGGCCTATCTCCATATGGATTATATTCCGCCCGCGCGCCTCCAGCGCCCTTGCCTTCGCCAAAACCGCAAAGGCCGATTCAGAGCTTAAAAGCCCCATCCGCTCCGCCGCCGCGTTTTCATACATTTGCCCATCCCCTTTTTTAAAACTGCTTTACCCTCAAATCCGCATAATGGCAGCGGCTGCCGTCATGTATGGACACGCCTATCGCGCCGCCCAAATACGGGCTGTCCGCATCTATATACCGCAGAAGCTCCCTGTCCCCGTCAAACACCGCAAGCTCATCGCCGCGCGCCTGTACGGTCAGCCTGTAGCTGCCACCGTTTTCCCACGGGTAATTTGTCCGGCACAGCGCACGGTAGCCGTTTTCGTTTTTCATAAGAATAAGCTTTCCGTCCCCCGCCAGCACAACAGCGTAGGAGCGGACAGCACCCTGCACCCGAAAATTCATCCCATGCCACTGCCCGAGCTTCGGTTTTATCGTCGCGGTGAAGCTGTAATCGCGGAAATTTACGTCACCTGTATAGGCTTCCCCGAAGTCCGCACAGCTTCCGTTTAGGATACCGCCCTCAAGATACCATATGCCCTTCAGCCATGTGAATTGGCTGACTTCTTTGTGGAGGTTGTGCCATACATCCATATGCTCCTTTGAAAAATCTATGCCGTAATCAGGCCCGCCGGAAAAACCAAAATCGTCAATCCAGGCACACAGCGGGCCGCTTCCGCCCGCCGCTTGGCGGAAAATCACACCTGCTTGGCGGATACACGCGCCGTCCATTGGCGGGATGGAAAGCGAAAGCGCGGTAAAGCCCTCACCGATTTCCGTTACATCACCTTCGATTAGCTCGCCGGAGTTTGAATCAAGCACGTAAACGCTTGCCCGCAAACCTTGGCTGACCGACGTATCGCAGCATACACGGCAGGATACTGTCTGCCCGGGATAGAGAATCGGCGAATAGCCCGGGTCGTAGCGGCTGTCGGAAAAATCGTTTGATTCATAGTATGTGCGGTGGAAAACGCGTACACCGCCCCCGCCGCGCGGGAAACGCGGCGCGACAATTTTCAGCGACCTTTTGCCTGTAGCCGCGCGTTCATCACTGCCCGAAATACGGCAATCAATCTCCCCGCCGGACTGCGTCAGCGCCATAAATGCGTGCGTAGACCCGGGAAGCTCAAAGTGGAACCTTGCCGCCTTGCCGCCGATAATATCGGCTGTTTCCTTCGGCGGCTTCTCCCCTGCCAGCTTATAGCCTAACCCCGCTATGTATGCGGCATTGGCTGGGATATCCATAATATTCATGGAACCCATCACGCTTGACGCGGCGAGAAAATCATTTATCGGCGCGCGCCAGCGGTTATAATCAATCCCATCAAGCCCAACAAGCACGCCCATAACCGTCCCGACATTCGCAACATTGCAGTCGGTATCCCATCCGCACATATTGCAGATGTTCAGCGCGTTGTCAAAGCTGTCCGACCCGTACAGCAAAGACAGGATGATCACGGCGGAATTCGGGATTATGTGGCAGTTGCCGGGGTATTTATCGTAGCCGAAATTATCGCGGACATAACGAAACGCCTCTTCCCAATCGCATGGGCTTTTCTTCCAAAAGGCGATTACGGCATCCGCCATGCGTCGGTATTCGCAGTCCCCGGGGATGACGGAAAGCCCCGCCGCGATGATTTTTTCCATATTTGTTTGTGTAAAAGCGGCGGCGATACAGGCGGCGATGAACTGCCCGCCGTAAATGCCGTTGCCGCCGTGGGACACGCTTGCCATCTTACCCGCATACTCGGCGGCGAGTTTTGGGTTGCCCGGGGCAATGAGCCCCCACACATCTATAAAAATCTGCCCGCCGATCTGCTCGGCGACTTCCTCGCCGTTTTGCTCCACGCTGCCGCTTCTCGGCGCGGGTATGCCGCTGCGCAGGTTTAGATAAGCGGTATGCTCCGTGGATTTACCGTAGCCGCCCCACCAGTAGAAGCCATGCTCATACGGCGCGTAATTCAGCCATGTCAGGCCCATCTGCTCCACCGTGGCGTCAAGTCCGTAATCGTCAATGGCGCGCAGGAAGAACATAGGGCCGTTGGTATCGTCGTCAGCGGCGAAGGTTTTGTAGGCCGAAACATATCCGTCCAATTTGCCGTAGGTTTTTCGGATGCGCTCATACATCCAGCCTTCAATCGGCGCGCCGTAGCGCACGCCGATAATCTTGCCCAGCCACCCTGCGTAGACGCGTTCTAAATAATCACATTGGATTTGCGCGGTACGCGATTTTTCGTTTTGCACTACTATTCCCCCTATATTCTCAATATCGCCCTTGCGATCCAAAAATACAAAATCAAAGCCGATGCGTCTGCGATGGTTGTGATTATCGGCGCCGCCATTACAGTAGGGTCGATTTTTATCTTTTTCGCCAAAATCGGGAGAAGACAGCCGCAGGCTTTTGCGATAACCACGGTGACAATCACTGTCAGCGTGATTGTAAGCGAGAGCAGCGGGTTTTGCCCGTTCATCAGATACACACGGACAAGATTTACAACACCCAGGGCAAGGCCGCATAAAACACCGACGCGTATCTCCCGCCACAAAACCTTGAGGACATCGCGTATTTGAATTTCCCCGACAGCCATGCCGCGTATTATCAGCGTGGAGGTCTGCGCGCCCGCGTTTCCGGCGGTATCCATTAGCATGGGCACAAAAAACATAAGCGCGGGCAGGACAGTCAGCGCGTGTTCAAAGCTTTCCAGGATTGCGCCCGTAATGGTCGCGGAGAGCATAAGCACCAACAGCCACGGGATGCGGTTTTTGGATAGCGTCACCACGCTTGTCTTCAAATAAGGCTCCTCGGAGGGGTTCAGCGCCGCCATACGCTCGAAGTCCTCGGTGGCCTCTTCTTCGATGACCTGCACAACGTCGTCGAATGTTACGATCCCAACCAGCCGCTGTTCCTTATCGACAATCGGCATGGAAATAAGCCCGTACCGGCTGAACTTGTCCGCAACGGCTTCCTGGTCATCGGTGGTATAGCCGAACACCAGGTTAGTGTTCATAATATCGCCGATGCGGTCCTCAGGGTTCGAGAGCATCAGCTTTTTGGCGGACACAACGCCCAAAAGCGTGCGGTCGTAGCGGATAACGTAGCAGGTGTAGATCGTTTCCTTGTCCACGCCTATGCTGCGGATATATTTAAACGCCTCGCTTACCGTAGTGTTTTCTTTTAAGTCAACAAACTCCGTGGTCATAATTGTGCCGGCGGAGTCGTCGGGGTATTGCAGGAGGTGGTTGATGATCTTGCGCTTGTCCTCACTGACCGCGCGCAGTACGCGTGTTACGACATTTGCGGGCATTTCCTCGATGAAGTCCACGGCGTCGTCGGCGAAAAGCTCCTCTACAATCTTCCCGATTTCCGCGTCAGTCAGCGCTTCCACGATCACCTGTTGCTTATCCGGTTCTATATACGCAAAGACATCGGCCGCCATATCCTTGTGGAGCAGCCTGAATAACTGCACAGCTTTTTCGCGGCTGAGCTGCTCGAAGGAATCGGCGATATCAACAATATTCATCTTCGAAGTGATCACCTGCAGCCTTGTGCGGTTGATTGGGTTTTCGTCCATCAGCTCTAAAATGATTTCAATCATGACTTGACCCCCTAACTACTTAAAATATCAAAAATCCCCTGCCATTGTGATGACAAGGGATATATCTTTACATCAGATATAACGCCATATACAAAGCGCCCATTGTCATCGTTCAAGCTTTAGCTTCACAGGGCAGGCGGATCATTGACCCGCGATGAAGCTGCGTTATTCCACGCCTTGGTTTCGACATGGAATGTTAACCTGCTAATCGTGTCTCCACGACTTTGCGGCAGCAGCCCGTATCCCTTGTGGTAGCCTCGCCTACCGAAACATTTGGTAAAACCTTCATTAGTATATGCCTGTCCCCTGTTTTTGTCAACCCCTTTTTTTAATTTTAGCTTTACATCGGATAAACATTATGATATAATATGTCATGTAATGCGGGTGTTGCATAATGGCAGTGCTCTTGCTTCCCAAGCAAGAAGCGAGGGTTCGATTCCCTTCACCCGCTTAAAACAGCAAACCGCCGGACCATAAGGTTTAGGCGGTTTTTGCTTTTGTTGTGCGCTTTTCTAATTAAATATCCCGGATCCTTTTTAGGCGTGAAAATAGCCCTTGCAAATTTTACAGATTGCGGATATACTAATCGTAGGTGGTGGCACAATGAATCCCGGTTATTCTAAGCAAGCTGAAGCGTATCTTGCTAAACAGACACAAAAACAAGCGGCGCGTATCAAGGCGGCGGTGAGTGCCCTTCCCGCTGGGGACGTTAAAAAGCTAAGGGGCATTGAAAATGGGTGCCGTCTGCGTATCGGCAGCGTTCGTGTTCTATTTGAAAAAGACGTCAACATAATCCATGTGGTAAAAATAGATAACCGCGGCGATGTTTACAAGTGAAAGGGTGATTTGCGTGTCTGCAAAAGAACAGTTGATCAATATGATAGATTTAGTAGGGGAAAGCGAAGCAAACTTGATTTTGCTGTACGTTAAGGAAACATTTGCGCTTAAACCTAAAACATGGGACGATATTGAGGAAGACGAACCGCTCCCAGATGAAATAGCGGTTTTTGAGGAATACCATGCCAACAAAGGATAAGGCCCGCGTATTATCCGCCGACCTGCCCGGAACCGCAAAAGTCAACAGACTGTGCGACTCCGGGTTTTTGCTTTTAGGAATATATTACCATCCCCGCCAAATACAAACACACCGGAAGCAGCGGCGTATTATACGCATCCTGCAAAATTAAAAATATCGTTAGGGCAAACAGCGGCACCAGAAGTAAAAACGAGCATAGCTTAGAAATATGCGCGCCGTTCTCCAACGCGCCGAACCGCGCCAATAAAAGGCCCATAACCCTGCCGCCGTCCAGCCGCCCGATCGGGACAAGGTTAAAAAGCGCCACCGCGATATTTACCGAGACCATCAGCATCATACGCATAGATTGGAACGCAAAAAAATACAGCAGACCCGCCGCGGCAAAGTTCGCCAATACCCCGCCGAGCGCCGCCGCGATATCCTTGCCATAGGACGGCAGCCGATCCTCGCACCGCCGAATGTCAATACAAAATGCCAGGAAACGCACAGTTTTTATGCGCATCCCGCAAACCGCCATAACCAGCAGATGCCCGCATTCGTGGATTAAAACAGGCAACAGCAAATAAAATGCCAGCGCCTCCCGCCCCGTTATGAGGATAAACCCCAAAACGGCAAAAAACCAGAAGCTGATGAAAAATTCCACTCCAAACAGACGGAAGCGGATCATCGCCCCACCACTGTGATATCATTTTTAAGCGCCCAATATGGGTTAGTGAACTGCCCGTCCACAATCATGGAGAAGTGCAGGTGCGGCCCCGTCGCCATGCCTGTTTCGCCTACCTTGCCGATCCGCTCGCCCTGCCGCACAACCATCCCCTCTTTTGCGAAAACTTCCGAGCAGTGCGCATAAAAGCTCGAGAAGTTTTCCCCGTGGAGGACAGTGATATATTTACCGTAGATTTCACATTCCCCGGTTTCTGTTACGATGCCCGGTAAAGCGCTCAAGACCGGTGCGCCCTCCTGCGCGGCGATGTCCATGCCCGTATGGAAATCCCGGTTAAATGTCAGCGGATGCTCCCTGTACCCGAAGCCGGAGGTTATAAGCCCCGAAACCGGCGGGCGCACATACCCGCCCACAAATACCGGGGCATAAGTAGAACCTGACGGGGCGTTCACCCCATCACCGTGAGGATGCATCCCGCCCATACCGAATAAATCATCGTCCAGATAATCATACTGGAAAGCGTGGAGCGCCTCTTCCTGCGGGTCATCGCCCGGTGCAGGTACGCTTTCATCCGGCAAGGCTTCTTCGGGCGGCAAAGACTCCGGGCGCTGCGCGAAAACCCCGGGCATAAGCCCCGCCAGAAATTCCCTGACTGTATCCGCCGCGCCGGAAACCGCGCCCCCCTCCGGGCGGCCGTCGCCGGAGCTTAAGGCTATGTATTCTGCTTTGAACCCCGCGTGTCCCTCCGGGTTAAAATTTCTGTAAGCCACAAGCGTCAATACCACCGCCAGGCATAATATCACCTGCATGGTAATAACGGAAACCATCGCGTCGCCCTGCGGCGCGCCGCCGCGTATCCTCCTGTCGCGCCGCCTGTTCACGGGGCTGTTATAACGCGCGTATCCTGCCATTTTCCCATCTCCCGCCGCATATTCTTCTTTTTAAAATATATATGCGGACAAGGCGGGAAACATTACCCGCGCAGGATTGATTTGTATAGAGTGTTTGCTGTATGGGCGGGAATACTAAACACAAGCTTCGCGGCGTCCCGCTTGCAAATTGTTTCACGTGAAACAATTGTTCATGTAAGGACGGTCGCCCCCGACTATTACTCCCTCCGCCGTCTGCGGACGGCACCTCCCTCAAGAGGGAGGCAAAAGTCCCCCTCTTGAGGGGGATGTCACGAAGTGACAGGGGGAGTTCGTAGCGGCAACAATCTACCGCCCGGTGAAAAATGTTTCACGTGAAACATTTTATCATATAGGGACGGTCGCCCTCGACCGTCCGTAATTCCCCTCCTTGGAGGGGTGGCTGGCGGCGCAGAGCGCCGCAGGTTTTAGGATATAGTTTTTAGGTTTTAGGAAAAGGACGTTGCATAATTTTCTTCCCTTCCTATATCCTCAATCCTAAAACCTAAATCCTGCCGAAGGCCGCCGGGGTGGTTTTTAACGCGATTTCATCTTCGGTTATTTTTCACCGCTCAAGCCGCGGGGGCTGTTACTTTGCAACGCGGCAAAGTAACCAAAACGCGCCGGGGAGACCCCGGACCCCCATTTCGACA
>WRLS01000077.1 GCA_009776345.1 Oscillospiraceae bacterium
ATCACCGTAATTTTTACTATTTGCCCAAATCATTACGGCACCGCCGTCGCTTCCATCATCTATTTGAATATATGTGCCATCTTGAAGTGAAATCACATGAGATTTTCTGCCATGAGCCGATTCATTAAATACTTGCCATACATGGTGCGATGCAAATTCCCATTTGCCGAATATTAATTTTCTTTTTTTTACGGCTGAAAACGGTACTTTTTCAAGAATTTTTTTTTGAAATTTATAGTCTTTATATGGTTCTGTAAGCACTTGTAAGCTAAAAACTTTACGCCCGTCTTTGAACCCGCATTTTCTGTAAAAAATATCTGCGCCATCTTCGACTTCAGGGTTAGTAGTAATCTGCGAACATTTATTTTCCTTTGCGTATTCTATTCCGTCGGCTATTATAATTCTGCCGACACCTTTCCTCTGATGATCCGGGTCAACTTGAAGATACCCCAAATATAAAATTTTCTTGTCAAATTCGTCCGAAATCACCCATTCTGTATATGCGATGATTTCTCCGTCAAGTTCTGTTACTGTAATATAAAAACCACATTCAAGTCTTTTGCTTGTCCATAAAGTGCAATCTTTGATATTGTTCCACGGAACATTTTCCTCTTTACGGTGAACATGAACTATTCCATTTAAATCAGCTTCGGAAGCTGTCGCTTTTCTTATTTTTACCATTTCTTTTATTTCCTTTCACTTTTTATATAAATACTCCGTTCCCCCGCACAGCCGACGCAGAAAACAAAAACTACCCACCATAAATATATTATCACAAAAATATAAAAAAGTCAACGCCCCATCGATCATTTTTCGGGCGCAAATGTAAATATTTCAATTTGGACTATTTTAAGCCGCCCAAAAGCAAAAAACCCCATTTTGGGGTTTTTTGCTTTTATGAGCCGCACTGTGCGGGCAAATCATGATGGCTTGTGCGCCGATTGGCGACAAGTTATTTGGGCTCGACCCTTATCCATGTTTCGACATAGTATTTATCGATGTCCGAAACAAAGTATAATTCGAGTTCATAGCCATCGACTTTTTTGTATGCAGCGGTGGGCAGCCAGTCTGTGTAGACGCGCCTTATAAGGCTTTGCACTACGCTGCTTGTCTGCGCTACATCGTACTTTTCCGATTTGAAAATCGCCCATGTCGCAGCGGGCACTTCGACTTCCGTGAAGCCATCGGTTTTGCAGTTTTTTGTGCGGTAGGCGAAAAGCATATACGGAAAGCAGTTCCCGTCCGTCTTTCTGTAATCGCAAATTCCGTGTATGCGGCTCAACGATGGTTCGTTTGTCGATTCCAAGAGCTTGTTAAACCTCCCGTCTTTGCGACACTCCCACCAAAACATGGGAAGGTCTTTGAGGTGCTTTCCATCGTCCGTCGTGAAAATGCCCTCGATGCCATAGACTGAAAACGCCTCTTTCTTTTCGATTCTGTACTCCATTGGTATATCTCCTTTGACTGATAGTAGAAAAGTGATACGAGGAAATGCTTTGAGCGCTAAACCATGCTTGCGGGCGTTTGATGGCGACGCTCCGTGCGTTTCTTTGAAAATGCGGGCAAACGCTTCAGGTGATTCATAACCATAACGTAAAGATATATCAATCACTTTTTCGTTGCTGTTCTGTAAATCAAAAGCCGCAAGCGTCATTTTTCTTCTGCGGATATATTCAAATACAGAAATATCCGACACTATTGAAAAAGTGCGCTGAAAATTGACAGCCGATTGACATACAATTTCAGAAATTTTATCAAAGTCAATATCGCCGCATAAATTTTCCTCGATGTAGTCAACGGCCTTGTTCATTCGCTCATGCCAGTTCACCATATCCCTCCTCTCTGTAATCAGTATAGCGGATACCAAAATGAAAATCCTTGCAGGAAATGATCCACTGCTGCAAGGATTTTATCGGGCAAGCGGGGCGGCACGCCGGCAGGCGGGGCGGCTGACACTAATTCAGTATATCCCTTTCGCCGGTGGTGTCAAGGGGATAGGCTAAAAAAAATTATGTTCCGCTTAAATCACTGCAAATATATTCTTCAAATCTTAAACGCTTAGATTTTTCCCTTCCCTCACCGGTTTTTGCCTTGCATTACCGTCCATACGGAAGCCGCGGCTGTTTTAAAATTTACAGTAGAAAAATGCCGCGATATATGTTATAGTATCTTCAAAGACATAAAACGCTATGCATCCCGTAAAAAAAGCCACGGAAATGGAGCTGGAAGCGATGAAGAAGGCTGCGGCAATCGTGCTGATAATAATTATAATGTCTGCGGCGCTTTCGGGCTGCGGTACGCCCGAACCGGTGCGGGACCCCGGCGCGCCGCCTTTTTCTTGGTACCGTGATATCCCGGGCGTGACCGGCGAAGAAATCGCCGCTATCGAAGCCCTGCGGGAAACATCGTCTTCCTTCGTTTACGGGATGACGACAAGCACTGAGGCGTTTTTGGACGTAAACGGCGATATAAAAGGCTACTCGTCCTTGCTTTGCGGGTGGCTCAGTGAGCTGTTTGGCATACCGTTCGTGCCGCAGCTGTATATATGGCCCGACCTTATCGAAGGGCTTGGGGACGGCACCATCCATTTTACAGGCGAGCTTACGCCCAACGAGGAGCGGCGGCTGACTTATCACATGACCGGACCGACAGCCGAGCGCACAGTCTGTTATTTCACGCTGATAGGCAGCGAGCCGCTGTCTGAAATTACATCGCGCCCGCTGAGGTATTCTTTTTTGCAGGGCTCGACTACATACGATCAGATAAAATCCGCCCTGGGCGACGGCGCGCCGTATGAGGCTATTTTCGTAAGCAGCTATGCCGAGGCCTACGAGCTGATGAAAAACGGCGAGGTTGACGCTTATTTTACGGAGGAAACAATAAACGCTTCCTTTGATAAATTCGGCGATGTAGAGAACAAGCCGTTTTTCCCGCCTTTTTTCAGCCCGGTCGCGCTCTCAACGCGCCAAGCTTCGCTGGAGCCTATTATAAATGTTGTGCAGAAGGCGCTTGAAAACGGCGGGTCGGGATATCTGGCGGAGCTGTACGGGAGCGGGAACAGTGAATATCTTCTCAACACGCTGTCCATGCGGCTGACAGAGGAAGAGCAGGCGTATATCCGTGATAACCCCATAATATATTATGTCACCCAGTACAACAACTACCCCATGAGCTTTTACAACGAAAACGAAAACCGGTGGCAGGGGATCGCCTTTGACCTGCTCGCCGAGATAGAAGGGCTGACCGGGCTTACCTTTAAGCTTGCCCACGGCGACGAGCTTGTGCGGTGGCCGTACCTGCTTGAGATGGTGGAAACAGGGGAGGCTTCGTTTGTTACGGAGCTTATCCGCACCGAGGCGCGCATAGGCAGATATATATGGCTGGACACAACGCTTGCCTCCGAATATCTGACGCTGGTTTCGGAGGAAACTTTGCGCGGCGTAAGGCTCAACGAGGTTAAATATTACAGGGTGGGCGTGGTCAGAAATACCGCCCAGACGGAGGCTTTTCTGCGCTGGTTCCCCGAGCATGACAAGATCGTGGAATACGACGACACAAGGGACGCCCTAATGGGCATGAGGCGCGGGGAATGTGACCTTGTCATGTCCAGCACCAGCAATTTGCTGGTCATGACGAATTATCTGGAGCTGACGGGCTTTAAAGCAAATATCCTGTTCGACGACACGCTCCAGGAATCTACAATGGGCTTTAATGTAAACGAAGAGGTCTTGCGCTCCATCATCGACAAGGCACTCGCGCTTATTGACATAAAGGCCGCGCAGGACGAATGGAAGAACCGCTCGTTCGACTATCGGTACAAGCTGATAGAGGCACAGCGCCCCTGGCTTATGGGGGCGGTCGGGCTGTCGCTTGTAACGCTCGCGCTGATATTCCTGCTGCTTCTGAGGAGCCGCAACGCCGAAAAACAGCTGAGCAAGCTGGTGCGCGTCCGCACGATGGACCTTGAGCTTGCCTCTCGCGCAAAATCCGACTTTCTCGCGACGATGAGCCACGAGATACGCACGCCCATGAATTCTATAATGGGCTTTGCGGAGCTTGCCCTGGACCGGATGGACAGCACTGTAGAGCCGCAGGTAAGGGATTATCTGGAAAAAATCAAAGACAGCACAAGATGGCTGCTTAATATTATCAACGACGTCCTTGATATCTCCAAGATAGAATCCGGCAAGATGGAGCTGGAGAACACGCCCTTTGACCTGTCCGAGATTGTTTTGCGCTGCCAGTCCGTAATCCTGCCGACCGCGAAGGAAAAAGACCTGGAGCTGAATGTCAGCACAAAGGCGCTGGCGGGCAAAAAGCTCGTGGGCGATTCCGTCAGGCTATACCAGATACTCATCAACCTTTTGTCCAACGCGGTAAAATTCACAAGCGCCGGGACAGTCAACCTTACATCAAAAGTGACGCCGACGGACGGCGGCGCGTCCGTCCGCTTCGAGGTGAGCGACACAGGCATAGGCATGGACCCCGAACAGATCAGCAAGATCTTCGACCCCTTTATACAGGCGGATTCCAGCACGACGCGCAATTACGGAGGCACAGGGCTGGGGCTTACGATAACAAAAAACATCGTGGAGCTGATGGGCGGCAAGCTGTCTGTGGAAAGCAAGCCCGGTTCCGGCAGCGTGTTCAGCTTTGAAATCGTGCTGGACACTATAGACTCCCCCGACGATAACATTGACCCCGCGGCGTTTGAGCTTTTGGATAAGCCGTATTTCAACGGCTATGTCCTGGTGTGCGACGACAACTCGATGAACCAGCAGGTGATAACCGGGCATCTTTCCAACGTCGGCCTGCAGACGGTCATAGCGGAAAACGGCAGGATCGGGCTGGAAATGGTGGAGGCGCTGGCTAAAAAAGGCGAAAAGCCCTTCGACCTTATCTTTATGGATATTTTCATGCCCGTCATGGACGGGATGGAGGCCGCCGCTAAAATCGGCGCGCTGAAAACAGGCACGCCTATTGTAGCGATGACAGCGAACATAATGGCAGGGGAGCTGGAAAAATACAGGAACAACGGTATGCCCGACTGCCTGGGCAAGCCCTTCACATCACAGGAGCTTTGGCGCGTGCTTCTTAAATATATCACGCCCATCGAAGGCCCCGCCGCAGATATCCCGCAGCAGGACGAGGACGAGCTGCAGCTAAAACTGCGCGTTAGCTTTGTAAAGCGCAACCAGACTGTTTACGAGGAAATCAGGGATGCGGTAAACGCGGGCGACTTGACCCTCGCGCACAGGCTGGCGCACACACTCAAGGGCAACGCCGGGATGATAGGGAAAACACGCCTGCAAAACGCCGCGGCGGATGTTGAGGCTACGCTTAAGTGCGGGACGCTCCTAGTCCCCGACAAATGCATGAGCCTGCTTAAATCCGAACTGAACCTGGTGCTAAAGGAACTGAGGCCCCTGCTTACCGTCACAGAGGCAGACGGTGCCGGCATGGGCGAAAAAACACAGCCGCCGGACAGGGAGCAAATTCTCGGGCTGCTTGACAGGCTGGAACCAATGCTGGAGAATATAAACCCGGAAGCTGTAACTTTGCTGGATGAACTGCGGCGCGTCCCGGGGGCACAGGCGCTCGCGCGGCTAATAGAGGACTACGACTTTGAAAGCGCGGCTGTTGAGCTGGAGAGGCTGCGCGGCGCGTTGCGCAGGATTGAGGATTGAGGATTGAGGTTTTAGGATTTAGGGAAAGGACGGAACTTGTTGATAACTGCTTGCCCCCTTCGCGCACGAAGGGGGTGCCGTCCGCAGACGGCGGGGGTTGTCCCCGTAAACCGCCGCCATAGGACAACCCCCGGCACTACGTGCCACCCCCTTCGTGCGCGAAGGGGGCATGAACTCTAAATTTGATTTGCATTTCACATTTACCGGCAACTCCAAACCTCACACTTAAAATAAAACTGAAAGGGCGGATACACATGGCAGCTTTAAAGGCCGCGGTAATCGGCGCGGGCAGCAGCTACACACCGGAGCTTATAGAAGGCTTCATCGACAGGCGGGGGGGCCTGCCCTTCGGCGCGTTTTATTTGATGGATATTGACGCGCAAAAGCTCGGGATCGTCGGGGACCTTGCAAAAAGGATGCTCGCCGCCAAGGGCTTTGACGGGGAGGTTGTGCTGACGCAGGACTGCGACGAAGCTTTGGCGGGCGCGGATTATGTCTTCGCTCAAATACGCGTAGGGCAGATGCAGGCGCGCATAAAGGACGAGAAAATCCCGTTGAAATACGGGCTGCTCGGGCAGGAAACCACCGGCGCGGGCGGCTTTATGAACGCGCTGCGCACTGTCCCCGTAATGCTGGATATCGCGCGGCGCATGGAAAAGCTCGCCCCAAACGCGTGGCTGGTGAATTTCTCGAACCCATCCGGCATTGTAGCGCAGGCGATTTTAGACCACACAAATGTAAAGATGATCGGGCTGTGCAACGCGCCCATCAATATGCTGGCGGAAATAGGGAAACAGCTCGGCGGTATGGATTTTGACTACGATTACACGGGGCTTAACCACCTTGGCTGGATTACCTCCGTGCGCAAGGACGGCAAAGAGCTGCTCTCGGAAATAGACGGCTCCCCGGGGATTTTGCAAAACATTCCGCAAATCTCATACGACCCAAAGATCATGAAAGCCGTACCCTATATGCCGAATTCTTATCTGAGCTATTATTACCGGCGTGAACAACAGATAGAAAAATGCTTGAAGGCGGAGAAAACCAGGGGCGAAGTCTGCGTGGAGCTTGAAGCGTCGCTGATGGAGCAGTATAAAGACCCGAATCTAAGCAAAAAACCCGAGGAGCTTTCAAAGCGCGGGGGCGCGATGTATTCCACGGCGGCGGTTTCGGCAGTGGACGCGATTCATAACGGCAAGGGCGAATATCACATCGTAAACACAAAAAATAACGGCGCGATCCCATTCCTGGACGACAGCGACGTTGTGGAAGTAAAATGCCTGCTCGGCAAGGATAAGGTTACGCCCGTGCCGATAAAACCGGTCGAAAACGATTATGTGAAAGGCCTGATCCAAGCGGTCAAAGCCTATGAAAGGCTGGCTGTAAAGGCGGCTATGGCCGGTTGCCGTGAAACGGCGCTTGCGGCGCTGATGATACATCCGCTTGTGGGGGATTTTGATAAGGCAAACGCCGCGCTGGATGAAATGCTGGAGGCAAACCGACCGTACACCGATTATTTTTTCGGATGAGGGGATGCGTATGAAATATGTTATCGGAATGGACGCGGGCTCTACAAAAACCCATCTCGCAATTTTTACCGAGCAGGGAAAAAAGATAGACCTGTGCGCGTGGGGGCCGCTGAACCACGAAGGGCTGCCGGGGTCCTTTGCGCAGTTAGAGGATGAGCTGGGGCAGTTTATAGGCGGCTCGCTCGAGAAAAACGGCATTATGCTCACAGATATACGGTTGGGCGTATTCGGGCTGGCGGGGGTGGACACTACAGCTCAGCACGCAACGATATCGGACATCATCCTGCGCATCGGCATAAAAGACTTCACTTTATTCAACGACGGCTTTTTGGGGATACCGGCGGGCAGCGGGAGCGGCGTGGGCATCTGCGCCATAAACGGCAGCGGGGAATCCATATTCGGACTGGCGGAGGATGGGCGCACTTTCCAAATCGGCGGCGTAGGTTATGTTTCCTCAGACATGGGCGGCGGGTACAACCTCGGCCGCAGTGTTGTCAGCGCGGTTTACCGCGAGCTTTTCCGCATGGGGGAACCGACCGCGCTCACCGAAATGCTTTTCCGCGAGCTTGGCATCACGGACAAATATGATTTTGTGGAAACAATCTACCGCAAAACTGATGACGGCACATATAACGCGGGAAGGCTCAACCCCCTGCTTATCGATGCCGCAGGGCAAAATGACCCGGTCGCAGCGGGGCTTGTGCGGCAGATCGGCCATAACTACGCAGGCGGCATTGCCTGTATGGCGAAAGAGCTTGCTTTCCCGGAGGATAAACCGCTGGATGTTGTACTCGCCGGGTCGGTTTTCGTTAAAAATGAAGGCACGAGCCTCCGCGATGTAATGTGCGAAAGGGTGTGCGAGCTTCTGCCAAAGCATACGGTAAGGTTCACACTGTTCGACAAGCCGCCTGTAGCGGGGGCGATAGTGTGGGCGCTGAAATGCCTGCACGGCACAGCGGATAAAGACGATGTTTATAAGCAAATTTAAATTTAAAGGAGATGGTAAAATGAGCGGTGTAGTTTCCGGACTGATAAAAGACGTACCGCTGCCCGGTATGGCGCGTGTAAGACAGGTTTTCCCGCGCCCGAAAATTGAGGCGGGCAGTATCCCGGGGGAGATACAGGCGATCCTTGAGCGCGAAGAATTTTCCGCGCAGATAAAGCCGGGGATGCGCATTGCCATTACGGCGGGCAGCAGGGGGATTGCAAATATCGCGCTTATAACAAAAGCGATCGCCGATTTTTGCAAAGGGCGCGGCGCATACCCATTTGTATTCCCCGCGATGGGCAGCCACGGCGGCGCAACGGCAGAGGGCCAGTCGCTGATACTTGAGCATTACGGCATAACCGAGGATTATCTGGGATGCCCGATCCTCTCCGGCATGGAAACCGTGGAGATCGGCAGGACCAAAGAAGGCCAGCCGGTGCTGATCGACAAATACGCAAGCGAAGCGGATGGCATAATCGTCGCAGGGCGCGTAAAGCCGCATACCTGTTTTCGCGGGACATACGAAAGCGGCATCATGAAAATGCTGGCGATCGGCCTTGGCAAGCAGCAGGGCGCGGACAACTGCCACCACGCGGGGTTCGGCAAAATGGCGCATTATGTCCCGCTGTTCGGCAACGCGATTATAAAGCACGCGAATATTCTGTTTGCCCTTGCCATTATAGAAAACGCCTACGACGAAACCTACCGGCTGGAGGGCATAATGCCCGGGGATATCGCGGATACGGAACCGGCGCTGCTCAAAGACGCATACGCGCATATGCCGAAGATCCTGATAGATGAATGTGACCTGCTTATCGTGGATCAAATCGGCAAGAATTTCAGCGGCGATGGCATGGACCCCAACATTACCGGCACATTTTGCACGCCATATGCCGAAGGCGGGATTAAAGCGCAGCGCGTTACTGTGCTGGGGCTAACGCCCGAAACCGGCGGCAACGCGATGGGCATCGGCATGGCACACGCCACGACCCGCAGGGTTTTTAACCGCATGGATTTTGATGTGACCTACCCGAATTCCATAACCAGCAAGGTTTTGGAAATGTCCCGCGTCCCGATGGTCATGAAAAATGACAGGGAAGCAATCCAAATTTGCCTGCGGTCATGCAGCGATATCGACCACAGCAACCCCCGCATCGTCCGTATCGCGAATTCCCTGCATATTGACAATATCTATATTTCATCAGCGCTGCTCGAGGAGGCGAAGGCTGCGGATGGCATGGAAATTATTTCCGGCCCGGAACCCTTTCCTTTTGATGCGGACGGGAATTTGTTTTGAGCCGCAGGTTTCGCTGTTGCCCTAAAGTTTGAAGTGCAAAACCTGTGCCTACGATATACTTGTTTCTCGTTTTGGCAACGCACAGCCTAACCGCTCATGCCGCGGGGGCAGTTACTTTGCAACGCGGCAAAGTAACCAAAACGCGCCGGGGAGACCCCGGACCCCCGCTACGACAAATCGCATAGCTTCGTGCCTTCCATCGCGCACGTCATATGCATAGTTCTACAATCCGCCCAATCGCTCAGCCGAGCCAAGCTCCAGGTCTCGAACGCGAAAAAAGGTATTAGGAATAAAAGAAAT
>WRLS01000078.1 GCA_009776345.1 Oscillospiraceae bacterium
CGAAGTTTTTTGCTTTGAGAAAGCATACAATCACCCACAACGGTAGTATATGGAAATCTACAGATTAATGCAATCATCAATTGCGCCGCAATCAAATCACCCGCCTCTGCGGAGGCACCCTCTTTTCAATCCCCCGTCGCTACGCGCCACCCCCTTTAAAAAGGGGGCAGGGCAGGGGCTGAAACGACATCTACCTATAATAAATAGTTACACCCCTACCTAACTTCTCGTGCAACCCCCGCCGTCTGCGGACGGCACCCCCTTCGGGCGCGAAGGGGGCAAGCAGTTATCAATAAGATCCGTCCTTTCCCTAAAACCTACAACCTAAATCCTAAAACCTGCCGAAAGGCTGCCGAAAGGCTGACGAAAGGAGTGATAGCCCTGAATTTAAAACAGTTTTTACGTAAAACAACCCCTGCCCCCGCTGTACAGACAGCGGAAAAGCAAACCAACCGGGAAGCTTGGCAGGAATTTGCAAGCCCCATAGGCGCGGATTACGAGCTTTACGGCGCAATGCGCCAAGCCGTGCCTGTCATCGATGCGGCGCTGGACAAGATCGTGCGGCTCACCGGGGATTTCAAAGTGCTGTGCGGCGACTCGTTTGTGCAGGAAGAGCTGGACGGTTTTGTGCGCGGTGTACGTGTGGGCACGGGCGGGTTTGGACTGCGGCAGTTTATCGCCGTGCATTTGGACAGTATGCTCACTTACGGGAACGCTGTCGGCGAGATTATCTTGGACGGCGAGGCTAAAGACATCGCGGCGCTGTACAACGCCGGCCTGCGCGATATACGCATCAGGCAGGGGGATACGCCTTTGGAGGCGCAGGTCGCGGTGAGGAGCGGCGGATTTGAATTTATCCCTGTAAAATACCCTGACTTGGTAATCTTCACGCCGCTTGCCCCTCGCGCAGGGCAAGTGCTTGGCGAACCGCTTCTGCGGAGCCTTCCGGCAGTGGCGGGCGTGCTGACGAAGATATACGCGTCAATCAGCACGAACTTTGAGCGCATCGCGAATTTGCGCTACGCTGTAACCTACAAGCCAGGGGCGGGCGGCGCGGAAAACGCCAAGGAGATCGCGTCGATGATCGCCAAGGAATGGAGCGGCGCGATGGCGGCATCCGCATCCGGCGCAGTGAAAGACTTTGTCGCCGTGGGCGATGTGGACATCAAGGTCATCGGAGCGGACAACCAAATGATCGACACCGAAGTGCCTGTTCGGCAGATGCTGGAGCAGATCGTCGCCAAGCTGGGCATCCCGCCGTTTATGCTGGGCCTGCACTGGTCGTCCACGGAGCGGATGAGTACACAGCAATCCGACATCCTCACGTCGGAGCTGGAAAGCTACCGCCGTGTGCTGGACAGCGTGATACTGCGCATCTGCGGCCTTTGGATGAGGCTCCGCGGCCATGGCTGCCCGCTCCGGGTTATCTGGGAGGACATAAACCTGCAGGACGAGCTGGAAGCCGCAAAGGCAAGGCTTTTGGCGGCACAGGCAAATAAACTGGAAGGAGGGGAAGGCACTGAATAAATCACAAGCGGAAAACAGTGCGGCAGTGACGGACGAACAGCTCGAGGCGATAAACCGCTATTCGCGCCGCTCACTGACGCGCGATGAAGTCTATGTATTTTCCGTGATACTCTGCGACAATGAGGTTGACCGGGATTTTGAGCAGTTCCCTTTGCAGTCGCTGGAAAAGCTTGCGGTACTGTTCCCGGGCAGGACAGGGCTTTTTGACCACAGCCCGAAGGCAGAACACCAGAGCGCGCGTATTTTCGCCGCGGAAGTGACCGGCGGGGATACTGCCGAAAATTCACTGGGCGAGCAGTATTTTCAGTTGAAGGCGTGGGCATATATGCTGCGCTCCGAAAAAACGCGCGAGCTTATTTTGGAAATCGACGGCGGCATAAAAAAAGAAGTCAGCGTCGGCTGTGCGGTGGAAAAAGCGATTTGCTCAATCTGTAATACGGACCGTAAATCCTCGGGCTGCGCACATGAAAAAGGCAAAGAGTATGACGGGAAGCTGTGTTATCACATTTTGGTAAATCCCGTGGATGCCTACGAGTGGTCCTTTGTTGCGATACCCGCACAGAAAAACGCCGGGGTCACGAAAAAATACGGCGGGGCGCTGACGCTCGGCAGGGATTCCACGCTGGAAAAGCTGTTTGCCATTACCGGCGATGTGCTGGTAACAAAGGCACAGTCGGACGCGCTGGCGCGGGAATATATCGCGTTGAAGGCGATGGCGGACATGGGCAGGGAATACAACGGGGCATTGCGCAAGGAGGCTGTACGCGCGGCGGCACTCGCCCAGCCCGAGCTTGACCCTGCAGTGCTGGAGGAAGTTACACACAGGATGACACCGGCGCAGCTCAAGGAGTTTGCGCGGGCGTTCGGGAAGGCGGCGGCGAAGAGGCTGCCTGTAGCACCGCAGCTTGCCCCGCGCGGCGAAATTATCGGCGCATCCGCCGGGGAAGGCGACGAGCGTTTTTTGATTTAAACAAACAAAAATACGGGAGGAATTTTCTGCATGAATTACGAAAGCATCCGTCTTGACAAAAGTATGTACGTAAGCGAGGGCGGTTTTTCCGCCGCGCTTGAAAAGCTCGACCCCACGGTAAAGTACAACGGCACGGACTGTGCGGGCTTGGACGCGTTCCAGCGCCAGCTCAAGCGTTACGACATCAAGGTCGGCGGCACGCGCTCCGACGTTATCGCGAAGTTTTTCGCCACATCGGACAGCGCCGCGCTGTTCCCGGAATATGTTTCCCGCGCTGTAGCCCAAGGCGCAAAGGAAGCCGGGATGCTCGACGACATCATCGCGTCCAAAACCGAGATTAACAGCATGGATTACCGCTCCATCCGCACGGACCTGACAGGCGCGGAAATGGCGGACGAAATCGGCGAGGGCGAGGAAATACCGCAGACCACCATCGCGCTGAGTGAACACCTGGTAAACCTCAAGAAGCGCGGCCGCCTTCTGTGCGCATCCTACGAAGCGATAAAATTCCAGCGCGTGGATGTGTTCACCGTGGCACTGCGCCAGATCGGCGCGTATATCGCGAAAGCACAGCTCCGTGACGCTGTAGAAGCGCTGATAAACGGCGGCGGCGGCGTCCCCGCGGCGCAGGTTATAAACACAGCGGCTTCTGCGCTTGCTTACACCGACCTGTTAAGGCTTTGGAACTCGTTTGAAAGCTTCGATATGAACGTGATCCTCGCCTCCCCCGACATGGCGATGGATGTGCTGAACCTCGATGAATTCAAGGACCCGCGCGCGGGCTGCGGCTTCGAGGGCACCGGAAAGCACTCCGCCCCCATGGGCGCAAAGCTCATCAAGAGCAGCACTGTGCCCGCCGGTTCACTGATCGCGCTGGACAAGCGTTTTGCGCTGGAGATGGTTTGCGCGGGCGGCGTGAATGTAGAGTACGACAAGCTGATCAACACACAGCTTGAGCGCGCGTCTGTAACGTCGATTTACGGCTTCTCAAAAATCTTCCCCGACGCTGTGAAGGTTTTGACGAGAGGTTAAGAAAGGTTACAGGTTTTAGGAAGGTAAGGATTCAGGAAAGGAAGAAACTATAAAATTCGTCCTTTCCTGAAGCCTGAATCCTGAAACCTAGATCCTGCCGTAGGCAAAACACCCGTTCCACTCTCTTTAAAAAAGAGGGCAAGGCTACAAAGGCAAGTAGGCACGAACCTAAAACAGGGAGCGACACCGGAAGCGCACGCGCACGTAATAACAGCGGAAAAAGTTTTCAAATAATCCCTTTTTCCTAATATCTTTTTTCGCGTTCAAGCCCTGGAGCTTGGCTCGGCTGAGCGATTGGGCGGATTGTAGAACAATGCATATGACGTGCGCGATGAAAGGCACAGGGCTATGCGTCTTGTCGAAATGGGGGTCCGGGGTCTCCCCGGTGTGTTTTGTTTCTTTTGCACAAGCAAAAGAAAAGCCTCCGCGGCTTGAGCGGTGAAAAACTGCCGAAGGTAAAATCGCGTTATAAACTCCCCCTGTCACTTCGTGACATCCCCCTCAAAGAGGGGGACAAGAGCCTCCCTCTCTGAGGGAGGTGGCGCGCAGCGCCGGAGGGAGGTTTTTCGGGCGGCAGATTGCCGCCCCTACAGCACCAACAAAAAAGGGGGAATTCCAATCAGCACAGGCAAAATAGTAGATATATATAAAGTGCGCGGCATATTCGCGCTGTACTCGTCCCTGGAACCCGAGGGGGCCGCAAAATGGGACGTCCTCTGCCGAAAGGCGGCGGATTATGTGGAAAGCCGCATCCGAAGCGGGCTTGCCCCGGGTGAGAATTCAGACAGGCTGGCGGGGGCAGCCGCGCTCTGGGCATATGCGGATTATCTGTCGCTTGGAAGCACTATAACAAACGCAAACGAAATCAAAGTGGGCGATATCACCGTAAAGCAAAACGAGTCCTCGGGCGGCGGGTATTCCCCCGCAAAATTAAGGGAGCTGGCGCTGGAGGATATCGGCGACCTTATCGAACCTGGCGGTTTCGTTTTTCAGTCAATCGGGGAGGATGCGCAATGATCGCCGCGGGGATTTTCGGCGCGGCAATCAGCGCGGCGGGCGGACAGGCGTTTCTTCTGCGGGATGGGGCGCAGGCGGCTTTCACGGCAAGCATCCAACCTGTTTTCCGCGACAGGGAAGGCCGCGGCTCATCCCTCGGCACAAGGGGTTTTGAGCATTTCACGGCATACATGGCATACGACGATATTACCCGAAGCATCGCGCGGGGCGATATAATCCGCCGCCGTGACAGGGATTATCACATCCGCAGGATCGAAACTGTTTTCTACGCGGACGAACCCGCCTACCGCAAGGCGGCATTGACACTTTGCGAACCGGAAGGGGGGAGCTTATGACAATTTCGGAGCTGCGCGCGCAAATCGCGGCAGAGCTTGAGGGTGACATAAGATTTTCCGGCTGCAAGGTGCAAAGCGCGTATCCCGCCGCGCGCAGGGAATTCCCGGTCACAAGGCCGATCATCGCCGTGGGGCTTGACGGGCTTGAAATGGAACCGGGGCTGGGCGGCTTCCTCGTTTCCGGGGAGAACGACCAATACGGCGCGCCCTGTGTATTATCCATGCGGTTTGATATCTTCACGCCGGACAGCGTACCCGGCCCCGACCCGTGCGAGCTGCTGGAGGCCGTGCTGGACAGGCTGGCGGTTTCGGGGAACCGATTCGGGTTCTTCGCGTTCAAAGGCGGCAGGCCCGCTTGGGACAAAAACGCGGAGTCCAACTTGCTCACCGCCACGGGAAAACTGAGGATGGCGGTTTCCCATACCGGCGGGGAAAGTTTTACGGTATCCCGCTTCGATGTCATAAGTTCTGAAATCTAATATGGGGGTTGATATTTTGGCAACAGTCACTAACCTGCGCCCGGGCGTATATTCGTCCTATACAGTAGATTGGGCGTATTCCGCGCCGCGTTCGCGGATGTACGGGGCAATCGCCGTAAAAGGCAGCCCCGCCATGGCGGGGAATGTGTACGCGGTTTCTTCGCACGACTTGGCGGAGGAGCTTTTCTCCGATGTAAACACGCGCCTTCTCGCGGCTGTGAAGATCATGCTGGAAAGCGGCGTGAGCAAAGTTTACGCCGTTTGCGCGGATGATAGCCTTACTCAGGCGCTCGATTTGTTAAAAGAAGAGGACGGCATCGGCGCGATTGTTTGCGATTGCGCACTCGGGGACGTCGCCGCGCTGAAGTCATACCTGGCGGACTGCGCGGGCAGCCGCCGTGAACAAATTGCGTTCACGGGGTCCGATGGCAATGCTGACGCACTGGCGCTTGCCGGTGCGCTGAACGATGAACGCGCCGTGGTATGCTGCTCCGGCGCGGCTTACCGCGATTATCCCGCCGACGGGCTTTTCACCGCCGCCGCAATGGCGGGGATGATGCTTTCTGCGGACGACCCGATCCACAACTGGAACGGGCAAAGCCTTTCTGTTTTGGGGCAGTGCGAAAAGCTTTCGGAGCAGGAGATCCAAGCCCTTCTCGCGGGCGGCGTTACAGCGTTTGAAGTACGTAATGGGGAAACAGTGTGCATCCGCGCGCTGACTTCGCGCACGGCGAGGAACGGCGCGCCCGACCGCACGATGTCCCCGCTGAACACTGTTTTGATCGTGGACGATGTAATCCGCACGGTGCGCGATTCCCTGGAACACAGGCTGCGCGGCACAAGGCTTTCGCTTGATACGGTAAAAAGCCAGGTCACGGTGGAGCTTTCCGCAAAACAGGACAGCGGCATAATCGAAAGCTTTTCCACACCTTCCGTGCGCATACATCAAAGCGACCCTAGCGCGTGCGTGGTGGAAATGGCGTTCAAGGCGGCGAATGTACTCAGCCAGATACATATCACCGCGTTTGTAAGAATTTGATGAAAAAGGGTGAAAAACAAAATGCTAAGTATCCCTACAAGCAATGAGATAACGATCGAAGTTGACGGCAGGAAAATCGCCGTGGCGCAAAGCTACCGCGCGCGCACAACCCGCGACAGCAAGTACGTGGAGGCCTTCGGCTCCGCGGAGCCTGTCGCGACAGTAGGCGGGCGGGTAAAGCACCAGCTTGAACTTTCAAGGGTGCTGATCTCCGCGCCCGGGGACGGGGTTGATTTCCACGCGATATCGGGCTTCAATGTCGTCATCGTAAAGCCTGACAGAAAGGTCATATACTCCGGCTGTGAGTGGGCGGGGATAGACGAAACCGCCGGGCTTGGCAGTGTGGTGCTGGAATCCGTGACAATCGTGGCTTCCAAAAGATTGGAAATTGCCTAGTGGCGGGGGCGGGCTTTGCCCCCTGCCGCCTCAGTGCCGCAGATCAGCTTAATATCCTGCGCGAATACCCGGGGCAGATAGGCGGGCTGATTTCTTTGGGGCTTGCCCCCGAAGACGCCGCCGCAGTGGCGTATAACGCGGCTGTGCTTTATTACGCGATAAAACCGGACAAGCCGTTTTCTTGCATAAAGGATGTGCTTGGGCGGTATTCGCTCGGGGAAATCGCAAGCTTGTGCAAGCTTCAGCAACAGGCGCAAAACAGCGAAATCGAATTCGGGCAGGCGGGGGAGGCAGATTCATGAGCATACTTGCAGAGCTGGCGGCACACCGCGCGCTTTACCTGCACGCGATGGGCGGCGCGAACCGGGATGTTTCCGTGCCGCAGCCTTTCCCCGTGCCGGTCGGCAGCTTACCGCGGGATGATTTTAAAGCCGCGCCGCTGTTTGCGGCGGAGAGCGCGGCGGCTTCCGTGACGGGCGGATATCCCATCGTACATGAAACCGCGTTGGCGAAACCGGAAGTGCGGGAGGTCATCACGGATATCCGCTACCCGGAGCCTTCCGTGCGGGAAAACGCCCCCGCGTATATCCCGGGCGGTATGTCCCCGGAGAGGGAAAGCCGCCTTGCCCCCCAAGATATGGAGGAAAATTAGATGCAAAATATGCAGTTCCGCGATTATGTGTTTCGGCACAACCCCGCAAAGATACGCGTTTCGAGCCGAAACCTGATCGCCGAGGATTTCTTGCCCGGCAAAGGCGGGGTTACGCGGGGTCTGGGCAAAGTGCCGCGCCAAGTTGTGTGCAGCGGCAGTTTTTCGGGGGCCAACGCGGCGGACGCGCTTGAGCAGGCGGCGGGCTTCAGGCGCAGTACAGCGCATGAGCAATCGGGCGTGCTGTTCTTGCCGGGGATGGAGCCGTTTACCGCACAGCTGCGCGAATTTGTCATGGAGGCGGAGGGCGATGGCCGCGTGATCCCGTATACAATCACTTTTGTTGAGACGGGGGCGGGGCTGTGATACGAATTACTCCGTCATATAAAAACGGCGTACCTGCGGCGATGTCATTGCTGGAGGCTGAAGTTTCCGAAACGCTGGAAAGCCCCGCGGTAAGTGTAACCGCGTCATTTTTAGCTGAAAAGCACCCCGGGGACATTGCCGCGCTGGAGGTTGTGAAGGGCGGCTACTACTTCCTCGGGAATGTGGACGCGCAGCGCACCGAGCTTTCCGACAGGGGGCTGATTGTAAGCGTGGACGCGCGTTCCGCCGCCGCCCTCCTGCTGGACAACGAGGCCCTCCCGATGGATTATATCGGCATAAGCTTGGATACGCTCTTCGCGCGGCACATCACGCCCTACGGTTTTTCGCTCAGCCGGTTGGAGCCTAACCGCCGCCTTGCGTCCTATCCCGTACATAAGGGCATCAGCGAATGGGAGGCGCTTTGCGGGTTTATCCACTACGCTTATGGCTGCCGCCCGCAGGTAAAGGGCAGGACTGTATTCGTGCGCACACAAAAGCCGCAGCGGGTACTGAATATTTCCAACAAAGGCGGCGGGGCGATATTTACAAAGCTTTCGGAACAGCGCACGCCGTACAGCATAATCTCCCGCGTGGTTATCCGCGATTATTTAGGGGAGTACAGCACCGGCGTAAATAACCCGTCGGCAGACGGCATACGCCGCACACGCTACCAGATTCCGGCGGGGGAGCTTGTAGACTACGCAAGGCACGACGCGGATTTCCGCATAAAGCAGTCCATGGCGGCCTCACGTAGCTGGGGCGTTACGCTCCCCGGGCTTGAGGATGCGGAACTCGCGATGGAAGCACGGCCGGATGAACCGGGGTTTTCCGGGCAAAGCATGGCGGTTACGGCGTGGAAATGGCGCGTTACCCCGCGCGGGGACATGACAGAATTAAAGCTTGGCATGGGCAGTTATATTTGGAATTAAACGGGGGTTTCTATGAGATATATGACAGGTACGGGTGCGTCCGGCCCAATGTTTACAGTAGCGCACGTGACTTATTCTGATTCAACCGGCTTCGGCGCGCTGGGCGAAAGCGAAAAACGCGGCCTGCCTGTATTCGGGCCGCGCGGGATTAGCTGGTCGCCCTGTGAGGGTGACAGGGTTTTGCTCATGCGGGAAAACGGCGCGGACATCTGCCTTGGGGTTTTAAGCCCCGATGGGCTTGCCCCGGGCGAGATAATGGCGTCCACGCCGGGCGGCGCGGTGCTTCACCTGAAAGCAAACGGGGAGATACGCCTAAACGACATGGTAATACCGCCGCCGCAAAAGGGGGGAAGCTGATGGACACTTTACTCAGGGCGGGGGAACACGCAACAGACGGGCGCGGAATCCCGATAACAATTGACGGAAGCCGCGAGCTTTTACAGCAGGCGATGATCCGCCTGACTGTCCCGAAAGGGCGGTTCCGGCTTGACCCCGGGCTTGGCAGTGAGCTTTATAAGCTTTCCGGCTGTGCGTCGGCAATGCGCGGCCGCGTCGCGGCGGCGTATGTGCAGGAAGCGCTCCTGCCGCTTTCGGGGGTGCGCGCGGAGGATGTATCCTGTAATACGCCCGCGCCGGATGTGCTTACCGTGGCGGTTACGCTGTCGGTGGATGGGGAGCGCTACACGGCGGAGGTTAGGGTTTAATTCGTAATGCGTAATTAAAAGGCGGTTTTGCGTAGGGGTGGGTCATCCCGCCTAAAATTCCCCTCCTTGGAGGGGTGGCTGGCGGCGCAGAGCGCCGCAGGATTTAGGATTAAGGTTTTAGGGTTCAGGAAAAGGACGACACAATAATTTTCTTCCCTTCCTATATCCTCAATCCTAAAACCTAAATCCTGCCGAAGGCCGCCGGGGTGGTTTTTAACACGATTTTATCATCGGCAATTTTTCACCGCTCAAGCCGCGGAGGCTGTTACTTTGCACCGCGGCAAAGTAACCAAAACGCGCTCAGGGGGCTGGGGGCCGCTACCCCCGCTCGCCCCCTAAG
>WRLS01000079.1 GCA_009776345.1 Oscillospiraceae bacterium
GGGAGTTTTATTTTATTTACGCGTACCCCCCCCCTCGTTTTACGTTTCCCACTATACCGCGAAATTTTTAAAGGTTTACTGTTTGGGGGAGGGGGGGGGGGGAGGAAAAAATATCCCCGCCGTTTTCTTTGAGTGCGGGGACAAGCCGCTCTACCTCTGCCAAAATCTCATCTTTTTTGTCCCACAGCACCGCGTTTATGCCACCATGCAGCACTAGCTTATCGCCGTACTGCTTTTTGATTTCCAGCACATCCATCCCCGCCTTGGCTTCGATGGGGTTCAGCGCGTCCACGCCCGTGCTTATTACATCGGGCAGCAGCTTGCTGATATCGCCGCAGGAGTGCAGATGCGAATAAATCCCCTTGTCATGCGCCCACTGCACCGCTTTTTTATGATACGGCATGAGCAGCTCGCGGTAGAGCGCGGGGGAGAAAAACGGCGTGTTTTTGTAGCCCATGTCGTCATACCAAAAAATGCTGTCGAAGCGGTACCCCGCGTCCCATATCCGGTCCATCAAAGCGATCGTGGTGCTTAAATATGTATCGAACATATCCCTCACCCACTCAGGCTCTTCGAGGAAGGCGATGAGCATGGTTTCCGTCCCAACCGCCCAGGAGTGCGCGACATCAAACCCAAACCAGAATAGCCCTTGAATCCAGCGGCCGTCAGCCTGCCACTTCGGGTAATTGGCTTTGAGGGAATCCCAATTTATGCGCTCCCCATCCGACAGCATCCGCGCCTTCGCCTGCTCCCATGCCTGCGGCGTTGTGATGGTAAAATCCAAAAACTCCGGGGTGGAATCCTCCTCTTTGAAATGCTTCATCGTAACGCCCCACTGCGAGGTTTCGATGTAGTAGCGGTCGGTTTCCTCCAGCCGCTTAACGGGATAGAGGGGGGAGTTGTTTATGCTGATGCGCTCAATTTTGTCCACGCCGAAATAGTCGCGCCAATCCGCGCCCGCCGGCATCCCCTCACTCCTCCAGCGGGAGATTGTCCCCGCCCAAGGCTCATCCACGATAGGGAGCCGGTCGGCCTCCCTGTGTTCAAACATACGCCGGAAACGCTCTTTGCCGGTCATAAACAGCCCTCCTCGATATATTTTTTTCGGTAATTTGCAGACGGCAATATTCCAAACAATTGTTTCACGTGAAACAATTTATCATGTAGAGGCGATGGAAATCGCCCCTACATCCCTTCCTAAATCCCGGATCCTCAAACCTTAATCCTACTGAAGGCAAAACACCCGTCTTCAAAGCGTAACCGCTTTGAAGCCATCCTCTTTAAAAAAGAGGGTACATCCTACAGTTGTTTTGTGCTTTCTAATGAAAGAATAAATCTTGTTGTAGCCTTACCCTCTTTTTTAAAGAGGGTGGCATCGCGACGAACAAGTCGTCGCGATGACGGGTGTTTTGTCTCGGCAGGTTTTAGGTTATAGGTTTTAGGGTAGGGGCGGGGTTTTCCCGCCCGTAAATTACCGCGTTGCATCATACAATGCGTGACACCCGGATGTACGCCTGCGGTATGCGCAGGGGCGCGTACCCTACGGCGCTATATAAAAAATGTTTCACGTGAAACATTTGTTTGCATAGGGGACGCACACCGGGCGTCCCGAAATTACCAAACAACAATATTATAAACACAAAACCATGTAGGGGCGACCCTCGCGGTCGCCCGCATTGTACGATGCGCGCGACAATTTACGGACGACAATATCCAAACAATTGTTTCACGTGAAACAATTGTTTGCGTAGGGGACGGCGTCCTCGACGTCCCAAAATTACCAAACAACAATATTATAAACACAAAACCATGTAGGGGCGGCAATCTGCCACCCGCATTGTATGATGCGCGCGAGATAATTTACGGACGGCAATTTGTCGAACAATTGTTTCACGTGAAACAATTTTATCATGTAGGGGCGGGCTTCCATGCCCGACCGCAGGATATTCGATTCGCTTTTGACGGGCGGGGATGGAACCCCGCCCCTACGCAAAAAATACGTTATGCCATATGTGCGCCAACCCACCAAACAATTGTTTCACGTGAAACAATTTTATAAAACTCCCCGCTACCTCAACGTGGCGACAACCCCCGCGGCGACGGAGTCGGCCGCGCGGCGGATCTGGCTTTGCGTGCAGGCACGCTCGTATTCCAGCGGGTTGCTCATAAACCCAAGCTCCATCAAAATCGACGGCGCGGCGGGGAGCAGCGTAACACGGTAATAGCTTTGGCGGACAAAGCGGTTGTTGCGCCCCGTGCCGCTTTCAACCGCGGACATCATCGCGTTTGCAAGCCGCTGTGACTGTGAGGTGTGGTAATACATCTCCAGCCCGTTTGCCCTGTTTGCGTCGCCGCTTTCTGCCATGCTGTTGTGGTGGACCGACAGGAACATGTCCGCGTTCCAGCTCTCAATCGCCGCCAGCCTATCGTCAAGCGAGATGAACCTGTCATCCCTGCGGGTCATCGCGACAGTCGCGCCTAGTGAACGCAGCGCGTCGCGTATGGCGTAGGAGTGGGCAAGGTTTACGGTTTTTTCATCGGGGCCGGTAAGCCCCGCAACGCCCAGCGCGCCCGGGTCTGTGCCGCCATGCCCGGGGTCGAGCATTATGCGCACGCCGCTGAGAGGCTGTGCGGAGCCGCCCGTGACCTGCGGTTTATAGTTAAATTTAAGCTCCAGCTTTCCGCCGTCGAAGGAAACCGTGTAGCCCCAGATGCTTACGCCGTCCCTCAGTTTAAACGCATAGCGGATCGAGCCGTTTTCTTGATTTGCGACGCTGACATTGGAGAATAGCTTGCTCCTGCCTATATCCGGCTTCGCGCTCCCCGATGTGTTATACAGCGTAAGATAGAATATCCCGTCCGATACGCGGCTGTAGTAAAACGGCGCGCGGTTCCCGCTGAGCGTATAGCTTTCCGATCTGACAGTGAAAGAGGATGCCGCCCCGTTTACCGTATTGGCAATGCGCGGCTCGCCCTCCAAAATACTTACCATTCCCATCGGTATCCATCCGCCGGATGCCAGCTTGAAGTATTCGTTGTTTTGCCCGGTGATGTATTCCCGCGCGCCTGCCTTGACCTTTTCCTTGAAAATATGCATTTGGCTGAGATCGGGATAGACAAACCCGGCGTAGCTCGTGACCTGTACTGCCACGCGCCCGCTCCCCGCCACGTATATATCGCCGCTTGAGCGGTATGTGCTTGTACTGCCGTTATAATTTAAAGTATATGTTACCGGGCCGATCTTATTTGTCCCTGATTGATAACCGCCCCCTACCGGCAGGCTTCCCGTAAACACCGCCGCCACTCCGGGGCTTGCCGGCGCCGCTTGAGTAAGCCGCACGCTGTTTGAGCCGAAGGACGCGGTGACCTGCGCTCCGGACGGGGCGACACAGCGCGCCGGGATCGTGCCGCCCGACTGTACGCCGCCGTGGACAGCCGGGAACATCGAGGACTGCGTAATTTGGCTGATTGTGGAAGCCGTTGCCGCCCGCCTTGTGATTGTTACGGTATGCTCACTTCCGCCCTGTGAAAAAGTGAATGTATTTGCGCCCATACGCAAATTTACAAGCACGCCGAAGGTGCCGAGGCTGCCAAGGCGCGAAATCTCATTCCCGTTGAAGTAGACAGGGCGGTCGGGGTTTGAGGTGCCTGTTATAAAATAGGATTCGTATGTCGTGGTAAGCGAGCCGCTGTCCGGGCGGGTTATGCGCAGTGCCGACGGAATCCTCAGGTCGAGCGCGATATCTGTACCCGCCGATGCCGGGACGATTAGGTCCGACAGCGAAACAGGCGCGGCAACCCCCGGTAATTCCATTATGCCCCATTCATTCATTATTTCATTTTGCCCCCCTATTACAGGCAATTCTAAAGCTACAGGCTCCTGTTCCCCGCGTGTGCCCGGCTGTACCGCGACCCCGGGCCGCACAGGGCCCATGCAGGCTGTCCCCGCAAACACGAGGGCCGCCGCCGTGATTATTGCCGCAAAGCTTTTTTTCATCCTTTTTTTATCCGGGCAAGCGCCCGGATTTCCTCCTTTTTTGGGAATGATATATTTTTTAGGCTCTTACAGCGCGAACTCTTCTTCCTTTATTTCGCGAAGCCCCTGCTGCTTGCGCGGGCTGCGCCTCAAGGGGTCGTAGACGAAGGCGCGGCACTTGTAGTCCCCCTTTACGATGCCTTTTTTAGTGCAGATGCAGGCATCCTCTTTTTGCATATACTTCGTGATATGCCCGCAGTATTTGCAAGCGGGCGCAATGCGGTTCCCGAACAGATTGGCGGTCATGTATGCGCTCATCCTTTCCGCGTCAGAAAGATTAAGTACAGCCGATTTAAGATTTTGTGATATTGTTCGATATATTTTATGTGTTCTATTTTATGTTGCCGACTTTATCATTATATCAGAAAAAAAGGCGAAAATCCATGCCGTTTTATGTAAAATAATAATATTTTTACGCTAAAATTATATAAAGCCGGGCAATATTATTTTAAGGAATGGGCTTGCTCATGGCAGAAATTACCAAAATCACGTCGCCATTGGTGCCGCGTGAAAATGTCGGCAACCGGTTCAAGCCGGAAACCGACCAGGCGTTCGACCTAAATAAACTGGACAAGGCGCACAAAGCCGCCAACGAGGGCAGGATCCTCGAACAGCGGCCCGAGCGCCAGGCGCTCCGTGAAGCTATGGGGCGCGCCGTTATTGCCTCCGTCCTGCGGGATGCGGGGGATATGAGCGCGATTGTAAAGCGGCTCCCCCTGCTTATCGAAACAGGGGTTTCCGCAACCGACGCCTTGAAGGGCAGTGAACTTAGGGAACTGCTCGGGTCGGTTTATGTAAATCCCGATGAGTTAATGTCCTTCCTTATGGAGCAGGACCGTTCTTCCGCGCTGTTTAAAGGCGAGGTCTTTGATATCCTGCGCGACCTGCTCTCCCGTTTTCCCGACAACCCGAAGATACGGGACGCCATTGCGGGGCTTCTGAAGGCGTTTGAGTGCAATGTGAACACCCCCGGCGCGCTCCGCACGATTTTGGCAAATTGCGCCAATGTGCTTGATTATCTCTTCTCGCAGGACCGCGAGCAGTTTTCGTCTTATCTAGACGGGCTTGCGCGCGCAATCATGCCGCAGACGCAGGAGCAAAGCGCACAGCCGGGGCAAACGGCACAGCCCGAGCAAGCTCCCGCGCAAAGCCAAACACAGGGGGCGGCACAGCCCGAGCAGACGCAGACGACAGCGCAAGGGCAGACGGCGGGATCTGAACAGACACAGCCGGCGCAGGGTCAGCCGCCGCCGACTGTGCAAGGGCAGGCCGCTCAAAGCGCACAAACCGAACAGCCGCCGACTGCGCAAGGGCAACCCGCAGGAGCCGCGGGGACTGAGCAAACGCAACAACAACAGCCGACAGCGCAAGGGCAGAATACACAAAACACAGTTGCCGAACCACCGCCGCAGGGGCAGAATACTGCACAGCAGACAGAAACCCAGCCGCCCATGACCCATAAGGAAATCGCGCAGCTGCTGAAGACAAACCTGCTTCCGCTTCTGGGTGAAATTGTCGTGAAATACAACCAAAATGAGCGCATCCGTGAATTTGTTATGGTGGCTGTGCATAACACTGTGCGGGTCGACCAAGGCACGCCCGAGGCACTGCGTTTTGCCGCGAACAGGCTGGTGCATGAGCTTCGGCAGGTCGCGAACCTGCCTGACGATTTCTCCCGCAATTTGACAAATACCGTACTGCAGGCAAGCCGCGAGGCGGCGCAGTCCGGCGAAAACCGCGTGATGGAGCGCCTGGTGGAGGTTATCAGCCAAGCTTTGCGCTCCGAGGAGGCCAGCCCCGCGGTTTTGCGCCAGTCCGAGACGCTCCTTATGAGTATGCTCCAAAACGAAAGCCCGCTGATGGACCTGCTGCATTATATGATCCCGATACAATTCGGCGGCGACCAGATGATCGCGGAGCTGTTCATCGACCCTGACAACGGCGGTGAAAACGGCAGGGAAAGCAGTGACCCCGCGCGCAAATTATTCCTGTGCTTTGAAAGCGAGGCGCACGGCTCCTACGAGGTAAGCTTTTTACAGCAGGGCAATTATATCGATTTTGCGATGTGGTGCCCGGGTATTTTGGTGAAGGGGCTTTCAAGCATGAAGCGCTTGGTTTCCAACATAATGCAGACGCATGGCTTTACCCTAAATTCCTACAGCGTGGAGGAATTCCATGAGCCGCACAGCGTGGCGGAGGTTTTCCCCGACCTGTTAAAAAGGAGGGTTGGGATTGATATCAGAATCTGACGACCGCGCCGGGAGCGAAATACGCGCGGCGGCGCTGAAATACAACGCGGAAGCCGACCGCTCCCCGGTAGTTGTGGCGGCGGGCGGCGGGTATATCGCGGGGAAAATTTTGCAGATCGCGGATGAATGCGGCATTTCTATCTATCATGACGACAGCGCGGCAACGCTGCTTTCGCGGCTGAACCTCGGGCAGGAGATACCGCCGGAGCTGTATCAAATGGTGGCGGAAATTTATACGGCGATCCTGACGGCTTCGGATGCGTTGAAGGCGGAGTTGTGATGCGGGGTAAATGCGTGAATTTTAAAATATGTAGGGGCGAGCATCATCCCGCCCGTCACTCCCTCCGGCGCTCCGCGCCGCCTCCCTCAGAGAGGGAGGCAAAGTCCCCCTCTTGAGGGGGATGTCACGAAGTGATAGGGGGAGTTTATAACGCGATTTCATCTTCAACAGTTTTTCACCGCTCAAGCCGCGGAGGCTGTTACTTTGCAACGCGGCAAAGTAACCAAAACGCGCCGGGGAGACCCCGGACCCCCATTCCGACAAACCGCATGGCATTGCACCCTTCATCGCGCACGTCATAAGCATAGTTCTTTAATCCGCCCAATCACCCAGCCGAGCCGAGCTCCAGGGCTTGAACGCGAAAAAAGGTATTAGGAATAAAAGAATATTTGAAGACTTTTTCCGCTGTAATTACGTGCGCGGTTTTGTGTAGGGCGCCGCTCCTTACTTTCGTTATGTGCCTACTTGCCTTTGTAGCTTTGTGATCTTTATCGCTTGTCTTTTCCTCGGTCTATGTGTATAATAGGATAAATTCCCAATTAGAAAGGAAGCGTTATCATATGGACAAGGATTTTATCTTCATGACCGACGATAGCTGTGATTTGCCAAGGCAATGGCTCTCCGACAAAAATATTCCGGTTATACAGCTTTCCTACAGCATAGACGGGGTATCCTACAGAGCGTACGACCGTACACCGACAGAGTTTTACGACTCGCTGAGGGAAGGCAAAATGCCGGTCACGGCACAGCTTAACCCGGAACAGGTGCGCGAATTTATGCTGCCGTTTTTGAGCGCGGGCAAGGATGTGCTGTACGCGGCGTTTTCATCGGGGCTGAGCGGCTCTTGCGGCTCGGCAATGATGGCGGCGAAAGATCTGAGCGAAGAGTACCCGGACCGCACAATCACCGTGGTGGACAGCCTTGCCGCGTCGATGGGGCAGGGGCTGTTGGTCTACAAGCTGCAAAAATTGCGCGAAGGCGGCGCGTCAATGCAGGAAATGGCAAAATGGGCGGAGGAAAACCGCGACCTGGTCGTGCATATCTTCACAGTGGATGATTTAATGCACCTGCACCGCGGCGGGCGCGTGTCCAAACTTTCGGCGGTTGCGGGTTCCATGCTGGGGATCAAGCCTGTTTTGCATCTTGATGTTGACGGGAAGCTGAAGGTAATCGATAAGGCGCGCGGCAGAAAAGGCTCCCTTACTGCACTGGCGGCGAAGGCGAAGGAATGTGTCGGCAACGCCGCAAACGACTTCTTCATGATCAGCCATGCCGACAGCGAGGCGGACGCAAAAACGGTCGCTGATATAGTTGGGCGCGAGCTGGGGATAAAGGATTACATGATAAATTACATCGGGCCGGTCATCGGGTCGCACACAGGCCTGGGATGTATCGCCCTGTTTATGATGGGTGAGAAGAAGAAGCCGTAGGGTTTAAACCTTGTACAATGCGGGCGACCGCAAGGGTCGCCCCTACGCAAAATACCAAAACACCCGTCGTCACTGCGAAAAATCGCAGTGACGACACCCTCTTTAAAAAAGAGGGTAAAGCTGCAACAAGATTTATTCTTTCACATAAAAAGCGCAAAGCAACCGTAGGATGTACCCTCTTTTTTAAAGAGGGTGGCGCGAAGCGATAAATCGCTTCGTGACGGGTGTTTTGCCTGCGGCAGGATTGAGGATTTAGGTTATAGGTTTTAGGAAAAGGACGAAGCGGTAATTTCCTTCCCTTCCTATTTCCTAATTCCTAATTCCTAATTCCTATTGGAGTGCATATGTCCCTTTATGAAATTTGTGCGCCGTGCCTGTTTGGGCTGGAGAGCGTGCTGAGCCATGAGGTTTCTGTGATAGGCGGGCAGGATGTCCGCGTGACGGACGGGCGCGTTTTGTTCCGCGGGGATGAAAGCGTCGTTGCCAAGGCGAATTTGTGGCTGCGGTGTGCGGAGCGCGTGTGCATTGTCTTAGGCTCGTTCGAGGCAAAGAGCTTCGAGGAGCTTTTTGTGCGTGTCGGGGAGATTGCGCTGGAGGATTTCATCGGGCGCAAGGACGCGTTTCCCGTAACGGGGTGGTCGCTGAAAAGCGGCTTGCACAGCGTGCCTGACTGCCAGTCGATTATAAAAAAGGCCGTGGTGAAGCGGCTGGAAAAAGCGTATGGGCTGTCTTGGTTTGAGGAAACGGGGCCGGTCCACCAGCTGCGTTTTTCTATCCTGCGGGATGTGGTAACGCTGATGCTGGACACCTCCGGCGAGGGCCTGCACAAACGCGGCTACAGGGCAAAGTCTGTTATTGCGCCGCTTAAGGAAACTCTCGCCGCCGGGATCGCCGACCTTGCGCGGGTAATGCAGGATGATACAGTCTACGACCCGATGTGCGGCTCCGGCACGCTGCTGATTGAATCCGCGCTTAGGGCGTTTAACATAGCCCCGGGCGTGCGGCGGAAATTCGTCGGCGAAAAATGGGGGCTTATCCCGCAGGCTGTCTGGCAAAACGAGCGCAAGGCGGCGATGGAAGCCGTGCGAAAGGGCGCGGGCTTTAAAGGGCATGGCGCGGATTTGGACGCGCAGGCAGTCAGCCTTACTTTGGAAAACGCCGCAAAGGCAGGGGTCGGCAAAAAAATCACGGCGCTAAAGCGGGATATCGGCGAATTTTCCGCGTCCGGCGGTAAATCAATGATCCTGTGCAACCCGCCTTACGGCGAGCGTATGCTTGAGGTAAAACAGGCCGAGGAGCTTTACAAAAAAATGGGCAAGGCGTTCGCGGGGCAAAGCTGCTGTATCATCAGCCCGCACGAGCAGTTCGAGGCGTTTTTCGGGCGGAAAGCGGACAAGCGGCGCAAGCTTTACAACGGCATGATTAAGTGCCAGCTGTTTATGTATTTTAGGTGAATGCGGCGGCGCGGGCTACGCCAGGATTGAGGTTTTGGGATTGAGGAGTTAGGAAGGGAAGATATTTGTCGCTTCGTCCTTTACCTAAAACCTGTAACCTAAATCCTAAAATCTGCGGCGGTTCATGCCCCCTTCGCGCACGAAGGGGGTGGCACGAAGTGCCGGGGGTTGTCC
>WRLS01000080.1 GCA_009776345.1 Oscillospiraceae bacterium
CACCCAATAGCGCTGGGAGTAGAAAATAAGCCTTGTGACGATAATGCTGACGATAAACAGTACCCATATGAGCGCAAGCCCGTAGCCGAAGCGCATCTGCTGGAAAAACTGCTGGAAGGCGTGTACGACATATGTGTAATTGGTCGGGGCGGGGATGGTTGCCGCCAGGTTTTGCTCGCCGCGCGCCTGTGCCAAAAGCACCGGCTGCTGGAAGATCTGGAAGCTAAGCACCATGCCGTTTACAATATTGAAGAACAGCACCGGCGTTATTGTAGGCAGTGTCACGCGCGTAAATTTGTTCCAGGCCCCCGCGCCGTCTATGGTGGCGGCCTCGTAAAGCTCTGTAGGGATATTTTTCAGGCCCGCAAGGTATGTAAGCATACCGCTGCCGCCGCTCCATATCAGCATGATAAACAGCGCGTTGCGCTGGTGGGTCACGCCCAGCCAGTTGATCGGTTCAAGCCCCAGCGCGATAAGCAGGTTGGACAAAACGCCGCCGTTGTAAATAAACATAAGCCGCCACATAAGCGCCGTTACAACAACGGGCAGTATGGCGGGCATATAAAACACCGCCCTGTACAGCCCCGAGCCTTTGAGGTCGTGGTTGAGCAGCAGCGCGTAGGAAAAGCTGATAAATGTCTGCATGGGTACCATGAAGGCAATGATAATCAGTGTTGATTTAACGGCGTTTACCAAAAATGGGTCGTTGGGCATACGTGTGTAGTTGTCCAAACCGATAAACTGCAGGTTCTGGAGGTTCCAGCCCGTGAAGTTGGTAAGGCTCATGACAAAGCTCCAGCCCACGGGGAAAATCCTGGCCGCGAACAGCATAATGATAAATGGCGCGATTAGTATGTAAAAAGCCCTGGTTTCCCGTTTATGATAGCTAAGCCCCTTTGGACCTGCTTGTTGCATTACGCTACCCCCTTAATTTGCTATTTGTTTTTCAATCACAGCTATAGGGCCTTCTAAGGGATAAGGCCGCAAATAGCAGCCTTATCCCTTATGACCTAGAAGCTGTGTTCATAGCTCAAAGGCCGTAACAACGGCGGATTTTCCGCCGTACCGCGTTACATTTCCTTGGAATACATGGAGTATTCCTGCGAAAATTTGCCTTGTCCGGCAAAAAATCCGCTCGCCGTTCCGGCACATTTCGCTTATGAACACAACTTCTTAGAAGATAGCGTTAATTAACCGTTTACTACAGCTATGCCTTCGTCGATAAGGAGCTGGATGTCCCTTTCGAGCTGGGGCAGGGCCTCGTCGATTGTGGATTCACCGAAGTAGATGGGGTCAACGTATTTGTTGATAAGGCTTTCTACCGCGGAGTAGTTGAGGTACGGGTTCATCTGGACATAGAGCTGGGATGAATTTTCGATCTCGTCGAGCTGGATGCGCATTGCCTGCTTGTCGAACTCGGTTTCGTCAGGCAGCAGCTCCATCAGCGAACGGTAGGAAGGAAGCCCCCAGCCGCCCTTTGCCCTGTCGATAGCTTCGCCGGCCGGGCCGAGGAACCATTCAAACAGCCTCCACGCCGCGTCGGGGTTCTGGCTTTGTGCCAGCAGAATGCCGCCGCAGGCATGGGTGCAGGCGCTCAGTCGGATGGAATCTTTGCTCATCATAACAGCGGGGAGCATCATAACATCTTCCTGGACGATTTCCTGGTCCTGCCTCTGTGTTTCGGTCTGGTTAAAGCCGCGCACAACGCCGGAGTACCAGTAGCCGTTTGTCTTCATGGCGAGAAGGTTCTCGCGGAAGATGTCACCGTCCCAGGCGGGTGCGGGGTTGAGCGGGCTGACATTTGTTTTGGACATGACAAGATTGTTGAGTACGTTGAATATGTACTTAACATTATCGTTGTTCAAATTCACCTTGGTGTAGTCGTCGCTCCAGATGCTCAGGCCCTGCTGCTGCATAAGGGACTGTATGAACATCAGGTTGTTGAAGTTGAACTGGTGGTTGCCCGCGCCGTAGACAGCGGTTGTGCCGTCGGCATTGGCAACGTGCAGCCGCTGGGCGTAATCGGCATATTCCTCAAACGTCAGCGGTACCTTTTCGTTGGGGATCGGGATACCGGCGTTCTGGAAATGGACCTTGTTGATCCAGACGGTAAGGTCAAGGCTCCAGTCCTTCGGTATGCCGTAGAGCGGGCCGACGCCGGTGGTTTTGCCGTCCCAGCGGAACACGTCCACGATGGGCAGGAAATCCGCCTCGTCAATTATATCGCTTTTGTCAACATAGTCCTGGATGGGCATCGCAAGGCCGCGCGTAACCCACATTGGCAGGGATTGGGCGGCATACATACGTACGATATCCGGGGCAGTGCCGGCGGCTATCATAGCCATGAGCCTGGTATCGTCCACTTCCTCGCGCTCAACGATAAGGCCCGGCAGCTCCGCCATTGACCTGACGATGAGGTCATCCGTGAACTCGCCCGCTGTGAATGACGTGCGGACGGTAACAGGGTTTTCCGGGGTGCCGATGCTACCGGCTGCCGGCGCAGAACCCCCCCCCCCCCCCCCACCGCAAGCCACAGCGAACACTAAAGCGGCCGCGAGCAGCATTGCAAGTACAGGTTTCTTCATACTGTTTCCTCCTTGTTAAATTTGCTTTCATCGCAAAAGCATGGCGAAACTAATCACTATGTAAATAATATTCGGCTGCCACGCGCTTTACGACTCTAAGCGGCAAAGTATTGTTAATACTTCACAGCAAATTATACTATACCTGAAAATTATTGTCAATCATTTTGAAAAATTTCTGTTGTGCTGTATCTTGAAATGGGATATAATACAGATACATAGTGGCGGCAGCCATAAAATATGCAGGGGGGACAGCTGATGAAAATCGCAAAAATGGAATCTTTTTTTGTTAAGCCGCGCTGGCATTTCCTAAAAATTACCACCGACGACGGGCTTGTCGGATGGGGCGAGCCGATTGTTGAGGGGCGCGCCCGCACCGTTGCAATGGCTGTAAAGGAGTTTGAGCCTGTTTTGATAGGGCAAAACCCGCTGGAGGTCGAACGGCTGTGGACCGAGATGTACAGGGGGACGTTTTACCGCGGCGGCCCGGTGATGGTTTCGGCGGTTTCCGGCATAGACCAGGCGCTTTGGGACATCAAGGGCAAGTATCACAACACGCCCGTCTACAAGCTTTTGGGCGGTCCCACCCGAAGCAGGGTGCGTACATATGCGCATATGCGCGGCGAAACCTTGGACGAGCAGATCGCCTACGCGAAAAAAGCAGTTGAAGACGGCTTCGACGTTTTTAAAACAGGCCCCTCAGGCGGTGCGGTGCGCCCCTTGGAAACCCCGAAATTCATCGACGAATGTGTCGAGCGTATCGGCAGGATACGCGACGCATTACCGCGCCATGTGGATTTGGCGCTCGATTTCCACGGGCGGTTCACACCGGCGAATTCAATCCGACTGATACGCGAGCTGGAACAGTTCAACCTTATGTTTGTCGAAGAACCCGCACAGTGCGAAAATGTAGACGTCATGGTAACAATCGCCCGTTCAACCTGCATACCGATAGCAACGGGCGAGCGGCTGTTTACGCGCTGGGGTTTCCGCGAAATACTCGAAAAGCAGGCGGCGTCCATACTCCAGCCTGACTTATGCCACGCGGGCGGCATAACCGAGGTGCGCAAAATTGCCGCCATGGCGGAGGTGTATTACGCACAGGTCGCCCCGCATAACCCCCTTGGCCCGATATCACTCGCGGCGGGGCTTCAGGTGGCGGGTTCCGTGCCGAATTTCCTCTGCCAGGAGCAGGTATCGCTTGGCGAAGGCTACCTAAAAGAGCCGTTTAAGATTAAAGACGGCCATCTTGATTTACCGGAAAAACCCGGGCTGGGCATAGAAGTTGACGAGGACTATGTAAAAGAAATGGCGTATCCGGGCGATTGGGATTCCCCGCGCCTGTATAACGACGACGGGTCTTTTACTGAATGGTAAAGTTTGGAATTTCAAACTTGAGAAGGGATGATATTTATGGGGCGGCCGGTTGCGTTTATTACAGGCTCCAGCCAAGGCATAGGCGCGGGGATCGCGCTTGAAATGGCAAAGGCGGGGTACGATATCGCCATCAATTATAACACAAGCAAAGAAAAAGCCCTGGAGGTTAAAGCCAAAGTTGAGGCGGAAGGCGCCAAAACCGCGGTGATAGGGGGCAACATAAGCAAGCTTGACGACATCGACCGTATGTTTGAAGAGTTCTTCGCGGTGTTCAGCCATGTAAATGTAATGGTGAACAACGCCGGGATAACACGTTTCGCGCCTTTTTTGGAGACAACGCCCGATATGTTCGAGATACTGACGAATACAGACTGGCGCGGCTCCTACTTCTGCGCACAGAAAGCGGCGCGCAGTATGGTCGAAAATGGGATAAAGGGCACGATAATCAACATCACATCAAATCACCAGGACGGTTGCTGGCCGCAGGCAAGCGTTTACGGGCCGACAAAAGCCGCGCTGAACAAATTTACGCACAACGCGGCACTGGAGCTTGCGCCTTATGGGATTAGGATGGTGTCCATTGCGCCGGGCTATACGCGCAACCGCGACGGCAGCCCGGGAAGGCCGGATTGGACAGGGCGAATCGCGCATCGCCTGCCCCTTGGGCGTGTATGCGAACCGTGGGAGGTCGGACGCGCCTGCGTTTTCCTTGCGGGAGAAGGCGCGGGGTATATCACCGGGACCTGCATTTATATGGACGGCGGCGCTTTATTGCCGGTCGTGGCGGAAAATACATTTTTCAGTTGGGATAAATGAAACGCTTTTCCGTAAAAGCCGGGGAGAGCGAGGGGTGAAGATGCTGTTTATGAAAAAACCGCGGCTGCTTGCCGCCGCCGCGTTCTTCGCCCTCGCGGTCTGCGCGTTGTTTGCGCTACTCAGTTTAAGCTCCGATGCGAGAGGTACCCCGAGAATAGCCCAAATCCCGACAGAAGAGGGCGCGGCTGCAGACCTTACGGGCTTTGATTTTAACACGTCGATTGCCTATGTCAGGTTTCGGCAAGCGGGGGAATATTATCACAACAAGCTCCTTGCGCCGGATGCAATAGACGCCCACTCCCCCGATGACAAAAGCCTTGCCCCATACGCGCGGGACAGGACGCACCGTGTGCGGTTTATCGTCCCCGACGGGAATTATATGATTTTCGGCAAATCCCCCGAGTATGCGTCGAGAATCTACGTAAACGGCGAATTGGCGGCGTCCTTCGGCGAGATATACGAAAACGCGGAGGACAACCGCTACCAAATCGCGACATATGAAATCGCGGCGCATCCCATTGACGGTGTGATTGAGGTAGTGACAAACGGCGCGGATGCAATACGCCGCGATGCCAATATTTACAGTATACATATTGGGCGGCACGATGCCGTGCTGCATTTGCACATATCAGTCTGGGTCAAGAACCTGATCGTATTGGGGTTTGTGTTTACATGCGCGCTGATTTTCATAGGGTTCTATATTTTCACGCCCCGATCGCGGGCAAACCTGTTTTGCGCACTGATCGCGCTGTCCTTGGGCATCAGGATGGTGGCGGCGGACAAAATTGTAAGCAAAATATTCGGCGAGTTTGATTACCGCGTTACCTATTTTGTGGAAAACGGGATGCTGCTGCTAATCGTTATTTTTTACACGCTCCTGGTACGCACGCTGTTCCGTGAAAGCATCCCGAAATTGCTTGTAAGAATTGTCACAGCGGTGAACGTGCTGATGATGGCCGCGCTTATATTTTTGCCCATACATGTTACCGCAAAATTTATATGGGTCCATACAGCTATGATTTCGGCGGTCGCGCTGGTATCGGCTGTATGTATCATACGGCATATAAGGCGGTTCAGGGAAGAGCAGATACTGTCCTTTTGCGGGCAGGTCCTGTTTATTTTGATAGGGCTGGTTGAGCTTTTGTATATACAGGGCGTGGACGTAATCCCGCGGGGGTTCCTCCCGAGCCTGACCGTGATCGAAACGACGCGCGTTGCGACCCTCTGACTGCTTTTGTTCATCATCGCGCAGATGCTGGCGCTGTTTTTGTACAACAACAGGATCGTCGAAAACGAACAAAGGCTTGCAGGTGAATACGCCGCGCTGGAAAAGCAGAGCAAATGGAAAACAGAACTGCTGGGCAGCCTGTCCCACGAGCTTAAAACGCCGCTGACGGCAATATCAAATGTATCACAGCTTGCGCGGCTGCGCTCATCCGAGGAGTATGTAAGGGAGAAGCTGGACATTGCGGTTGCGGAGGTTGACCGCATGAAGCTGACCGTGGGGCAGATACTGGATCTGTCGAGGCTTGAAGGCGGCGGGGAACAGTTTGGCTTTGCGCCCGTTGACTTAAAAGGGCTGACAGAAGATACCGTGTCCCATTATTTTCGGGCGCTCAATGAGCATAACAACGAGCTTACGATAAATCTCCCCGAATTTCTGCCCGAGGTCAAGGCCGATGCCGCGCAGCTTTCAAAGGTTTTGGTAAACCTAATCCATAACGCTATGAGGTTTACACACAATGGGCACATAACAGTAAGGGCGGGGCATAACCACGACGAGGGCGAAGTTACCGTAACGGTCGAGGATACAGGCAGCGGGATAGCACCGGAACACAAGGGGCGCATATTTGACCGCTTTTTCACCGGGGACCGGTCAACAGGCACCGGGCTGGGTTTGTATATCTGCAAGCAGATCATTGACGCCCACGGCGGGGAAATCAGCGCCGAAAGCGAACAGGGCAAAGGCACCGCGGTTAGCTTTACGTTGCCGGTATGGAAGGGGGATGAACGGTGAATTCAATACTGCTGGTTGAGGACAACGCGATAATCATGGATTCAAACAGGGAGTATCTCCGCTTCCAGGGGTACGATGTATATACCGCGCCTAATATACGCGAGGCGCAGTCGATGATTGAAAGCAGGCAAATCGACCTGATTATACTGGACATCATGCTGCCTGACGGTTCGGGGATAGATTTTTGCGCGAAAATGCGCAAACAGCTCGATATCCCCGTGCTTTTCCTGACTTGCCTCGACGATGACGCGTCCTTGGTGGCGGGGCTTAAATCCGGCGGCGATGAATACATGACAAAGCCGTACAGCCTTGCGGCGCTTGCGGCGCGGGTACAGGCGCTGCTGCGCAGGGTAAGGATAGACAGGTCATCGGAGAAAAGCTTTGTGCTTGGCAATCTTCTGGTTGACTGCGGTAAACGCAGGGTGTATCTGGGCGACAGCGATGCCATGCTCACGCCCAAGGAATTTGAGGTATTGCTACTGTTGGCGCGGGACCCGGGGAGGGAGTTTACCGCCGAGGAAATTTACTCCCGCGTTTGGGGGGACGAGATTTTTGACAGCCGCACTGTCATCGTACATATTTCGTCCATCCGCAAAAAGCTAAGGATGGATGATGAAAGCCCGATTATCATCGCGACGGAGCGCCGCAAATACTACAGTTTGCGGATAGAATAACGCGCACAGTCAAATTTTGTTAACCCGAAGAAAATCCGCCCCGATATGCTGTATCCTAATTCTAAAGCCTGCGCTTGGAATGGATACAGCGTATCGGGTTTTGTCAGTTTTAACGGGGAGGGATGGGTCTGAACGTTATAATGCTTTTAGAAAGTGACCGCGCGTCTATGGAAGCCAACAAAGGGCATTTAAAGCGCGAGGGCTATGATGTGTATACCGCGGCTTCTTTAAAAGAGGGCGGCATGATCCTCGAAAATCGGCGCATAGACCTGATTGTTATGGGGCTTATCCTCCCTGATGGCCCGGGCATTAGGTTTTGTTCCGAAATACGCGCGCGCTATGATATCCCCGTACTGTTCTTGACGCATCTTGACGACGACACTGCGCTGATTGCCGGGCTGGAAGCAGGCGGCGATGAATATATGACAAAACCCTACAGCCATGCCGCGCTGTCGGCGCGGGTACGGGCGTTGCTGCGCAGGGTAAGGATGGAAAAATCCTCGATGACGGTTTTTGCCGCGGGGCCTTTGCAAATTGACTGCTCCAAGCGCAAAGCATATGCGGGCGGCGGGGCTTTGCCCCTTGCGCCCCGGGAGTTTGATGTACTGCTCCTTTTGGCGCGTGAGCCGGGAAGGGAATTTACCGCGCAGGAAATATATTCCATGATTTGGGGTAGTGGGCAGTTCAATGGGCGCACAGTCATCGCGCATATTTCCTCCCTTAGGAAAAAACTGCGTAAAATCGGCGAAAACGCGCCCTTCATTGTAACCGGGCAGCGAAAATACTACAGCATGGTTATGCGTTAAATGCTCAGTCAAAGATTATTGACTGAGCAATTTGCGGTGCCGATATGGCTTATAATTAGACGAAAGGCAGATATTGCTTTTCAAAAAGGGGGCAAACGCGATGACAATAAAAAAAGAAATCACGGGCGATAAACTGACACTGACAATGGAAGGCAGGCTGGATACTGCCACTGCCCTGCAATTAGAGGGCGATTTGCTTCCCGCGCTGGGCAAATATCAAATTGTAGAGATGGATTTTGCCGAGGTGTCATATGTTTCATCGGCGGGGCTGCGGGTCCTGCTGATGGGCGAAAAAGCCGCAATAGCAAATAATACGCGGCAAACGCTCCGAAATGTTTCGCCGCAGATTATGGATGTGTTTGAAATCACAGGCTTTTCCGCGACCTTGAACATTGAATAAGTACAGTTAAAAAACCCGATCGGAGGAATTATGCAGATGCCGCCTGCCCGTAAAATTGCCCTTTGGGCAGTTCTTGCCGTTTTGTCCGCCGCGGTTTGCGGCTATATTGTGCAGTATCTCATCGGGCACACTATTGCGGAAATTGCCGCCGGGGATATGTATGCGCTTTGGGACCCGCTTATTTTACTTGACGTCAATACATATCTTATCGGTGCCATTGCGCTAGTTTTTTGTATACTCCTATGGCTTATCTTCAGAAAGCCGCAGGTCAACACAAAAAAAATAATGGGCGCAAAAGGCAAGGCGCTGGAAGGTATCCTTGAAAACTCGCGGTTTATGACAGACGCCGAGCGGGACTATAATTTCACGCCCGGTGACTTTACAAAGCTCGGCGCCGTAAAACGCGACGGCGTACCCGTGCGCGCAGAGCTTAACAAAAGGAAAAGCGAGCTTAATGTAAACCTTGCCCCGCCCATGCACGGGCTAATTATCGGGGCCACGGGCAGCGGTAAGACAACTGCTTTTATAAGCCCCATGATACAGATCCTCGCGGCATCAGGCGCCGGTTCATCCATGATTTTGACAGACCCTAAGGGCGAGCTGTTCCAGATGCACTCAAAGCTGCTTGAAGACCGCGGCTATACGGTGGTTGTGCTTGACTTGCGCGACCCGTATTCGTCATTTCGCTGGAACCCGCTTAGCGATATTTACGACAGGTATCAGCAGTGCATCGCCGCGGGGGACGGTATATTTCAGCGCAAAGGCCCGCCGGAAAAATCGGGCCTGGAGCTAATCGCACAGCCGGAAGATTACGCGCAGGTCTGGTACGAATACAAAGGTGAAGCATTCCCTACAAAGGATTCGCTGATCGAAACGATTACAATGGCAAAGCAGAAG
>WRLS01000081.1 GCA_009776345.1 Oscillospiraceae bacterium
CCCAGGCCCCACGGCGTTATAACATCGGCGTCCAAGCACCCGGAGGAAGTGTTCAAGCTGTTTGACTTGATGCTCTCCGAGGAAGCCAGTCTGATGGGCAGATACGGCGAACACGGCGTAGATTGGGATTTCGCCGGGGAGGGCGACGTCAGTATTTACGGCACCCCCGCGACCATCCAAATAATAAACCAGCTATGGAACACGCCGCAGAACAAGCACCTGGCGCAGATCATTCCCTATGTTTCCCGCCCCAAATTCTCCGGCGGCGTTACCTGGGACGGCAACACGACCGACGGGGAATACATGAACGCGCAGTCCGCGCTGTTATACGCCGACTTCGAGCCTGAGCAGTACATCGGCGAGCTAATCTACACGCCTGACGAAGAAGCGCGCATACAGGGGATACGGACAAGCATAGAGGAATATGTCACCCGAAGCATCATCGCCTTCATCACCGGAACGCGGGATATACACGACGACGCGGATTGGCAGAGGTATCTGCAGCATTTTGATGATTTACAATTGCCGCTTTTCTTACAAGTCGCACAAACCGCTTATGCGCGGCAATAACGACAGTGTGTTGACGACGTCGTTGTTTTGTGCTATTATTATGTTGAGGTGAGATATCATGGCTACTGCAAAATCAAATGTAAACGTAAAAATCGAAACGAATGTGAAGGAATTGGCGACACAGCTGCTGGCGCGGATGGGGCTGGATCAAACGACGGCGATTGATATGTTTTACAGGCAAATAATCGCAGAAAAGCGCCTGCCATTTCAGCCGATCGTAAACCCTACGCCGCAGGAGCAGATAGCGGCGGCAATATTAACTAAAAACATTCCGAGGGTACGGCTTGAAGCGGACGAAAACGGCCACGCTTTCGTTGACAAAGAAAAGCACCCCGATATTTATGATTGGGCGGTGAATGGCTGATGCGGCCTTACAGCATTTATATCGCATTCATATCATGGGGCGGCGGGGGCAAACGCCGCCCCGTGCTTGTTCTTTCGGAAGCTGACGGGTTTGTTTCGGTCTTCCGTATAACATCTCAATTCGCGGGTAAGAGCCCCGGCATACAGGCGCACTACCTCGAAATCATCGACCGGCAGCAGGCGGGGCTTGACAAGCAATCCTATATTGATACAGGCAAGATCGTCGAATTGCCGATAAAGTCCATTATTACCAGCAACCCAATCGGCCATCTTTCAGCAGAGGACGAACGGCGCCTTGCTCATTTTCTGGGGGTTGCGCAGATGGCATTTGAAAGAACATAGTACCTGCTGTTTTCCCCTCGCTTTACATCCCCGCGGTCGCAGCGACTCACAGTCGCACGAAGCATCCCCGCGGCATAATGTATATCGGGGGGATGCGGTATGATTTCATGGTTCTTCGGGCTTGACCCTATTTTGCAGGGGCTGTATGCCACGCTTTTTACATATTTTGTCACAGCGCTCGGGGCGGGGTTCGTCTTTTTCTTCAAGGAGATGAACCAAAAAATCCTCGATTTAATGATGGGCTTTGCCGCGGGCGTGATGATCGCGGCATCGTTCTGGTCGCTGCTCAACCCCGCGATTGAGCTTTCGGCGGCGCTCGGCGGCAATGCCTGGCTCACAGCGGCGGTCGGGTTTATGCTCGGGGGCGCGTTTATCATCGGATCGGACATCGCGCTCTCACGGGCTTCACTGATCCAATCGCAGGGGAAGGCGATAAAACGCTCGATCCTGCTTACCTCCGCCGTCACGATCCACAACATACCCGAAGGGCTTGCGATCGGCGTGGCTTTCGGCTGTGCGGCGATCGGCGTAGAAGGCGCGACGGCAGGGGGCGCGGCAATGCTTGCTGTTGGGATAGGGCTGCAAAATTTCCCGGAAGGTGTTTGCGTTGCTATGCCGCTTAGAAGGGATGGCTGTTCCCGCAAAAAAAGCTTTTTCATCGGGCAGGCATCCGGCGCCGTTGAGCCGATTGCGGGCGTCCTCGGCGTCCTGTTCGCGCTGAGTATGCGAAGCGCTTTGCCGCTCGCGCTGTCTTTTTCCGCCGGCGCGATGATCGCCGTTGTTTGCTCGGAGCTGATCCCGGAATCGTTCAGGGACAATAAAATCGTCGCCGCATTCGGGGTACTGCTGGGTTTCACCGTCATGATGGTTTTGGACGTTGCGCTTGGCTGATGGGATAAACTCAAAGCTTCCTAAAAACATCAAGGCTGTGATGCGTAAGCCCCACCATGTCCGGGCGTTCGCATATGGAGTAGTGGTATTTTAGGTACAGCGCGAAGGTTTCATCGTCCATCGCGTCCACCGCTTCCCCCATGCTGAGTGTATACAGGTCTGTAGCCGCATAATGGAGCCGACGGGCGGGAAGCCCCTGCATCAGCGCGTCGATGTCCTCCTTGCGGTGAAGCTCAAAAACCTCGCGCGCAGTGGATTTCGCCTTGAATGTTTGCGTATCTATAAGCCCCATTTCGATTAGCCTGTGAATATTCCCGCCTTGAAAACCATATCCGAATATGCTCATGTCCGCAATACAGTACGCCGCAAATACCGGCCCGCCTTTTTTTGTAACACGGAGCGCCTCTGAAAGCGCCCTTTGCTTGTCGCCGAATGTGAAAAGGTGGTACATCGGGCCGAGAAGCAGCGTAATATCGTAGCTGTTGTCGGCGGCAAAGGATAAATCCAGCGCATTGCCCTGCCGGATTGTAACCTCATGCCCCGGTTTGATTTTGCTTTTGAATATTTCTATGTTATGGTCCACAAGCTCCACCGCGTCAACACGGTAGCCCCGGTCCGCAAGGGCAAGGCTGTAACGCCCCGTGCCCGCGCCGATTTCGATTACTTTGTCCCCCGTTTTTATGTACCGCTCAATATAGCGCATAGTGGTGAGGAATTCCACCGTTCTGTGTTTTGAACGGACGAGCCTGCCGTCTTCATCGTTATTGCGGTAATAATCGCTCACGGGATACAGCGATATCCAATACCGCTCCATATCGCACTGCTCCTGCGGGTAAAATACCGTGCGCTCGTATACGCCGCCCAGCGCCAGAATTGTGCGGCGGCTGGCTTCGTTGCTTGCCTTGCAGGTCAGAAGCACTTTATCTAATCCAAGCTCACGGCATTTATCAAGGCCGAGCGCGAGCATCTTTTTCGCGTAGCCTTTTTTACGCTCGCTCGGGCGCACAGAATAGCCGATATGCCCACCGAATTCTTTAAGCAGTTCATTGCCATCCAAGTATCGGCGCAAATTAAGCATCCCAAGCACGCGTCCTTCGCCTTCACGGACAAGCATATACTGGTCGCTTTCCACAAAGTTTTTACTTGGCAGCGTTTCGCGGCTTGTAAAAAGGCGGCAGCTTTCAATCCAGCGGATAGGGTCTCTGTAATTTTGCAGGCCGCTGGAGCCATGTATGTTTTTATCCGCCGCAAGGCTTTCCTGCCTGTACGCGCGTATCTCATCGGCATACTCCGCGCCCGGCCGCACAAAGATAAGCTTTTCCATATAAATACCACCTAAATATTTTTTCAGCCCCACGGATTTCCCTATCGCTTTTTGGCGTTGGATATGATAGAATAAAATCATATTTTAACATAAAATGATTGGGCGTTTTTTATGAGGATATCGATTGTAATAATCGCGCTTTGGGTCATCGTGCCGCTTGCCTGCCGTTTTATTTTTAAGCGCAGAATAAGCGATATCATCCCCAACGATACCCTGCGGTTCTGGATCGGGTTTGTTTTGGTGGCGGCGATAATCTGGCTGAACCGCTATTCGCTGATGGCGATGCCTATCCTGATGCTAACCGGCAGCAGCTTCGGGGAGGCGGCAGGGCTTGCGTTCACCACGGACAACAACGTTACCTTTTTTATCGGCAGAATGTATGAAATCGCCGCGGGGCAGGGCAGGGAGATACCGCGGTATCTTGACATCTCGCTGGTTCAAGTCAAGGAAGGCACTGCGGGGCTGTTTGACTTAATCGGGGATTTGTTCGAGCTTATATTGTACATACTGCAATAATTGCAAAATTGCACTAGGTTCGCCCGGACGCGTCGTATCCTATAGTCGCAAGCCTTTTCTCCATTAAATCAACGCGCAGGCGTATCATGTCGCGGTTTATGATGGAGTTTATTACATCGGCAGCCGCACCGTCGTCGGTATAGTAATTCGGCCATACGCCGATCATGCGGAACCCCGCTTTTTGAAGCATGACAATCAGGCGGATGTCCGCGTTCCCACAGCCTATGTCAAGATAGCGCACGCCTTGGCTGAGGATGTAGTCCTTCACATAATCCAGCATCGCGCGGCCGTAGCCCTGCCCCTGATATTCGCTTAACACCGCGAAATTTACGATATCGCTGTAGCCCTCTTTATGCTCGACAAGGCAGGCGCAGATAGGCACCGCGCCTTTAAGCCCCACAAATGGTACAGCTGTATTCATATAACGCATGATCCTCGGCAGGGACGAATCAGCTGTACGGAGAAGGGACATATCCACCTTATCTTTATCTATTACAATAAAATAATCGCTATGCATGGCGGCACCTCACCTGTGTATATTTACGTTTATACATATAAGAAATCTTTATGTATCAAGCTCGCCTGTATCCCGCTGTTGTCCCTGTATTTGCCTTCATACAGCGAATAATCCCCTTGCACCTCATAATAGCAGATCTGGCAGATCTCCACCATCGGGTATATGCGCACCGGCTGTATGCATTCAATCTCAAGCGTCCAATACCCACGGAAGCCGATATCGCCAAAGCCCGCCGTGACATGGACATACAGCCCGATGCGCCCGATCGACGACCGCCCGGAAAGCTGAGGGGCGTATTTGTCTGTAGCTGTGTATTCGTGCGTCCTGCCCAGGTACAGCACGCCCGGTTCCAGGACAAGCCCCTCCTCCGGTATGGTGATGGGTTTTGTACTAAGCGGCTTTTTCATGTCCAGTATCGGGTCGGTATATACCCACAGCTCATTATGAAGGCGCAGGTTACAGCTGTTTGGGCCCAGCAGCTTTTCATCATACGGCGTAATCAAGATATTGCCAAGCCCTATCTGCCGATGAATCTCTTTGCCCGATAAAATCATTTTATCATCTCCGACCCAAATAATTTTGGAAAACCTATTGATAATTTACTCCAAACAAGGTATATTAAATTTCATAAGGTTGGCATATTCGTGGAATAGGAATGCCGACAGGCTGCTATTATTAGTAAAAAGGAGGTGTTTTGTATGCCTTTTGAAAAAGTGAGGTCTATTTTAGTGGATCAGCTGGATGTGGATGAAGACGCGGTCACGCTTGAAAGCTCCATCACGGATGATCTCGGCGCGGATTCGCTGGATGTAGTGGATATGGTCATGAGCCTGGAGGAAGAATTCGATATGGAGATCCCGGATGAGGATATTGAAACAATGAAGACAGTAGGCGATATCGTAAGGTTTATCGAAGCCAGGAACGAATAGCCGAAAACGCACGGTGAAAGCCCCGCCGGGTCCGTTGGCCCGGAGGGGCGATTTTTTTCAGCTATGAATCCTTGGGCCTGCGGGCAAAGCTTTCTATTTTTATTTTATCCTGTTCGATGCCTTCAAAAAGCTCCCTTTCGGTAACCATGCTCTGCGCCTGGTACCCGCAATAGCTGCACGTAAACCCGAAGGTCATTGTATAAACGCCGCGTATGCGCAGCTCCTTCGGCTGCACGATACCGTCTTTTTTACAAGCGGGGCATCTCGGCCTTCCCGGCATTGTCATCACCTCTAACAAATGATACCATATATAGCACGAAAAGGAAATAGGTTTCTAAATATTGCTAGGCTAATTCCGCGCTGCTGCCGCTCGGGAATACAAGATAACGCCTGCCGCCGGATGCCGCAACATCCCAGCCGCCGATTTCAGGCTCCCACAACGGGGTTTTCGCGGCGGTTATCCCAAGGTATCTCAACAGCGGCTTTATAACATTATGCGGCGCGGTATATCCCATAAACTCCAGCGAGGTGCCGGAAAAGCTCATCCCGTTCCAAACAGCGGAAGATTTTACATTCCTGCTTTTTGCAATATTTTCCAGCGTATCAGCAGCTTCGGGGGTATATTTTCGGATTAGGGTTTCTAAATACTTAACTTTCAAGCCAAGCCTTGTGTCGCCGCCCTGCGAATTTAACATACGCGCGGACATGGAAAGCCCCGGGCGGGTCATAATAAGCGCGAAAGCGAAGGTCTCCGCGAAATCCTCCTCCAAAGTCACGGCGGCATAGCTGGATGCATGGGTGGACATTACAAACCTGCCGCTGTACCCCTGCCCGTTGAGCCTTGACCAGTTTTGCCGTAAATTCTCGCCCCTGTGCGCGTTTACAATAAATTCGTAGAAAAGGTGCCCGAATTCATGTGTGATCGCAATGGGTGTACAGCCGGAGATAAAGCTGTTTGAACCGGGCGTTGGTACGACAAATTCCATCAGTGAAAGTTCAGGCGTATAGCCTGCAAGCGCGTTCTCCGCGATATGGTCAAAGGACGGCCTAAACGTAAAGTCCAGTACAAGCCGCCTTCCGGTATACTCACGGCTCCAGGCGGACAGGCGCTTCACTAATGCCGGCCCGATTTTATCCAGGCTCGAATCCATCGTGTTCAGCGTCCCGGGACCGATGCCCACATAGTTTGGGTTAGGCCCCGGATATTTTATGGTAACCCCGTATTTTTGCTCCATTTGCGCCGCTTTTGCCGCCACGCGGGAATTGTACAGCTCGGCGGCGTCCTCCGCCGCCATAGCGGGCAGCCCGCTAAGCACCGCGGACAGCACGATCAGCAAAGCAAATATTTTTTTCAGTTTATACATTTTACAGCCCCTCTGTATATTCTATGACTTTTCATCAATTTCAATCAGCGCTTTCTCTAAAAAATCATCCACCGGCATTGTGCCTGCGTTGCCGTCCTTGCGGGAACGCACGGAAACCTCCCCGGACTGCATTTCCGCATCGCCAATGACCAGCATATAAGGTACCTTGGCAAGCTGTGCCTCGCGGATTTTATAGCCCATTTTTTCACTGCGGCCGTCGATTTCAACACGCAGGCCATTCGCGGTGAGCTTGCCTGCGATTTCTTTTGCGCAGTCAATGTGCCTGTCGCCGATCGGTATGACCACAGCCTGAGTAGGGGAGAGCCATAACGGCAGCGCGCCCGCGTATTTTTCGAGCAGGAGCGCCAGCGTGCGCTCATAACAGCCTATTGATGAGCGGTGGATGATAACCGGGTGCTTCTTTACGTTGTCAATGTCTGTGTAGGTCATGCCGAACACGCTTGCAAGCTGGAAATCGATCTGCACTGTTATCAGCGTGTCCTCTTTGCCGTAGACATTTTTAATTTGCAAGTCTACTTTAGGGCCGTAGAACGCGGCTTCGCCGTCGGCTTCGGTAAACGGCACATCCATGTCACGTAAAATTTCGCGCATGAAATCCTGTGCGCTCTCCCAATCTTCTTTACTGCCGATATATTTTTCGGTTTCGTTTTCATCCCATTTAGAAAGCCGGTAGCTTATATCTCCGTGAAGCCCCAGTGTGTCCAAGAAATAATGCGCAAGCTCCAGCGCGGCGCGGAATTCATCGCCCATTTGATCCGGGCGGCAGGCGATATGCCCTTCCGAAAGCGTGAACTGCCTTACGCGGATAAGCCCGTGCATCTCCCCCGAGGCCTCGTTGCGGAAAAGCGTAGAAGTTTCATTGTAGCGCAGCGGCAGGTCGCGGTAGGAGCGCGTGCGCGTCAAATAAGCCTGAAACTGGAACGGGCAGGTCATCGGGCGCAGGGCAAGCACTTCCTCACCCGCCGCGTCGCGTTCCTTGTCGCCCAGCACAAACATCCCGTCGTAATATTTATCCCAATGCCCGGAGATCTTATACAGGTCGGATTTTGCCATAAACGGCGTTTTTGTGAGAAGGTACCCGCGGCGCTCCTCCTCATCCTCAACAAAGCGCTGGAGTATCTGCATAACCTTTGCGCCCTTCGGAAGCAGCAGCGGAAGCCCCTGCCCGACTAGATCCGACGTGGTGAAATACTCAAGCTGCCGCCCAATGAGGTTATGGTCGCGCTGTTTTGCTTCTTCAAGCGCTTCTAGGTGCTTTTCAAGCAGCGATGCCTTTGGGAACGACACTCCATAGATTCGGCAGAGCATCTTATTCTTTTCACTGCCGCGCCAATACGCCCCTGTAGCTGACAGCAGTTTTATCGCTTTCACAGTGCCGGTGGATGGTAAATGCGGCCCCGCACATAAATCGGTGAATTCGCCCTGCCTGTAGAAAACGATCTCCCCGTCAAGCTCAGCAATCAGCTCTTGCTTGTAAGGCTCGTCTTTCATCAGCTCAAGCGCCTCGGCCTTAGGAAGGGTAAAGCGTTCCAACGGAAGTTTTTCTTTTACGATTTTTTTCATCTCAGCTTCGATTTTCACCAGGTCGTCTGATGCGAAAGGGGAGGGGACATCGAAATCGTAATAGAAGCCGCTGTCGGTTGCGGGGCCAATGGCAAGCTTCGCCTCCGGGTACAGGCGTTTTACCGCTTGGGCAAGGATATGGCTTGTTGTGTGCCAAAATGTTTTGACGGAGCCGCTGTCCAAATCTTGTTTACTCATAATCTGACACTCCCTTTGTATAACACTAATCTCCGTTAGAAATGAGGACAAAAAATTTTCGCAAAACCCATAACCGAAAGCTTTTGCTCGATTTTTTGTCTATTTCTTAAACGGATATTAGTGTAAATAGTCTATTCGCATACGGGCGGTAAATGCAAAAAAGCCCGCCCCAAACTTTGGGGCGAAGCACTAATAGCAAACAATAGCTGTTTGGCTTGTGACACTCCGCGGTTCCACCCAAATTGCACGTTCATAAAAACGCGCCGCTCATGATCCCGTTAACGCCGGGTTACGTGGCGCTCGTCACGCCCTGCCACAGGGGCGGTATCACCATAAAACCCGCAGGCGCTTTCCACCTAATACTAATATCCGTTTAAGAATTAGTATTATACGCCCTCTCTTAGCAAAGTTTTTTATGGGATTTCCCTGTCATTGCCTTTGTGTATTTATAATATCATTTCAGAGCGCAAATGTCAATGCTTTGTTTTCCCACGCTCACGGCAAACGAATGAACATACAAAATGCACAAAATCCTGTAAGGGCGGCAACCTGCCGCCCGCCTAAAATTGTTTCACGTGAAACAATTTATCATGTAGGGACGGTCGCCCTCGACCATCCTCATTGTACGATGCAAATTTTATACGTGCCTACGATATGCTTATTCCTCGCTGTAGTTTTGCACTGCCCACCCGCTCAAGCCGCGGGGGCTGTTACTTTGCAACGCGGCAAAGTAACCAAAACGCGCCGGGGAGACCCCGGACCCCCATTTCGACAAGCCGCATAGCCCTGTGCCTTTCATCGCGCACGTCATATGCTTTGTCCTATAATCCGCCCAATCACCC
>WRLS01000082.1 GCA_009776345.1 Oscillospiraceae bacterium
TGGAAGCCCGACCCTACCCTAAAACCTATAACCTAAATCCTAAAACCTGCGGCGCTCTGCGCCGCCTGCCACCCCTCCAAGGAGGGGAATTTCGGGCGGGAAAACCCCGCCCCTACGGCCTTCGGCGGGATTGAGGTTTTAGGATACAGGATTTAGGAAGGGAAGAATTTTTTTACACCGTTTCATAATTATGAATTATTAGCCCCACTTGTAAAACCGCGGTGCTTCTGTTATGATGTTGTCAACGGAAAAGGGAAGGGGCGGGTTCATATGCGCTATTGGCTAAGCAGCGACGGCGGCGGCACAAAGCTGATCATGCTCCTGATAGATGAGGGCCTTTCTGTCGTCCGCGCGGCCTCTGCGGGGGGCGTCAACCCTAATTTTATCTCGGAAGAGCTGATACGGCGCAATATGGATTCTTGCTTGCGCGGTATTTTTGACGCTTTTCCCGGGGTGAAGGTTGAAGGGTGCTATTCGTCCATGCCCTGCCCGATACATCACTTGGAGGCTGCCTTGAGCGATGCCGGGGTTAAAACGCCGGTAACGCAGATTCCCGAAGGGCAGATGGGGCTTTTGGCGGGGCTTTGCCGCCGCGAGGGCTTTGCCGCGCTGTCGGGTACAGGCTCCGACGCTTTTTATTACGGCCCCGCCGGAAGGCATGTAGTCGGCGGCTGGGGGACGATGCTGGGCGATGAGGGCAGCGGCTCTAAAATCGGGCAGAACGGGCTGGTAGCGGTGATCCACGCGCTGGACGGGCGCGGGGAAAGCACGGTATTGCTCGATGAGATAGCGGATTTTCTTTCTCTCGATGCGCCCGTTACGGAGCAGCTGCTGAGGGACACGCTTGTCAGGCGGATCTACAGGTCGGCTTCCCCGAGAAGCGAGCTTGCATCCTTTGCGCCGCATGTGTCAAAGGCCTGTGACCGCGGCGACCGTGTGGCGAAGGCGATACTTACCGGCGCAGGGGAGGATTTGGGCAGGCATATGGCAGCGCTGATCCGCCGTGTCCTGACGCTCGACCCCGATGCGCTGTCAATGCCGTCTACACTTTGCGGCGGCGTATGGAAGGGCTCGCGGGAAATACTGCGCGCCTACCGTGACTATATGCGGGACGCTTACCCGCAGCTTGAAATTCGGTGGCCGATGTTTGACGCGGTGGCGGGGGGCGCGGTGATGGCGGGCTTCTCGCAGGGCTACAGCCAAGCGGAGATCCGCGCGCGTATGACGGGGACCTTCTCGGATTATATTTATCCGAAAGAATAACAATATAAAACAGGGGGGATCTTTTTGTTAGCGGAAAAATTTTACGGGTACTGCGAAAAACTAATGCAGGATGTCAAGCGGGATGAGATGGCGGCGATGGAAAAAGCGTCCGACATGATCGCGGACGCGGTGGAAAAGTCATACAGCTTTTTTATCCATGACCGCGGGCATCTTATCGGCGGGGAGCTGCTGGCAAGGGCGGGGGGCGCGGCTTTTGTGCGAAGGCTGGAGATACCGCTGCCCGACCCTACGCTTATGAACCCAAACACCGGCTCCAGAAAAGCGTCCAGGCTGTCCGGTGACGCCCTTATCGCGCGCAAGCGAATCTTTGAGGCGCAGTACATTGATTATGCGTTCGATGTCAACGGGATAGGGGAGGGCGATGTGCTGCTGCTGAACTCCAATTCCGGTTATGGGTTTTCCGCCGTCGCCATTGCCGAAACCGCAAAGCGAAAGGGCGTAAAGCTTATTGTTATGTCGTCTAAGATAACGTCGGAAGCGATAACCCCCGAAGGCGGGGAGAAAAAGCTTGCGGACTTTGCCGATATCCTGTTTGACAACCACTCCCCCTACGGCGACGCTGTTTTTGAGGTGGATGGGCTGGATGAGCGCTTCTGGCCGGCATCAGGCATGGGGGCGGTGTATATCGCGTGGCCGCTGGTGATGATGACGGTGGAGAAGCTGCTGGCAAGAGGGGTCAGCCCGACAATCTTCCGCAGTGTGAATGTGCCGGGCGGACCGCAGCAAAACAAAAAAGTAGTCGAGCGCTACGAAGAGCTGGGATATTAGGGGTATGCAATATGGAAATTATGAAGCGGTATTTATCGGCAGTGCGGGATATCCTGCAAACCGTAGGCGAAACACAGCTTGAAGCGATGGAAAAGGCCGCGGGGATACTGGCGCGCGCAATTAGCGAAAAGCGGTCGGTTTTCACATTCGGGACAAACCACGCTGGGCTGTTGGCGCAGGAGCTTTTTTACCGTACAGGGGGGCTTGCGGTTATCAATTTTATCCGCGCGCCCGGGCTTTTCCTGGACGTGGACCCGCCTACCTTGACTACGGATATGGAGCGACTCCCGGGCTACGGCAAAGCCATAGTAGACGCAAACCCGATCGGGAAGGGGGATGTTGTGCTTTTGCACAGCGTTTCCGGGCGCAATGCCGTCCCGATTGATGTAGCTCTCCATGCCCGCGAAAAAGGCGCCGTTACGATTTGCCTTTGCAATATGAATACATCGGCAGAAGTTCAGTCGAGGCATAGCAGCGGCAAAAACCTGCACGAGGTATGCGATTTGGTTATCGACAACTGCGGGGGCTACGGCGATGCTGTTTTGGAGATAGGCGGATTCCCGGAGCGCGTCGCGCCAAGCTCGACTGCTGTCGGCGCCGCAATCCTGAATGCGGTTGTCGCGAGAACAGTGGAGCTTCTGCTGGAAAAAGGCATCACGCCGCCGGTTTTCATATCATCAAATGTGCCCGGCGGGGATGAGCATAACGAAAAAATCATGGCAGAATACAGCGGGCAGATACACTATAACTGATTCAATCGAAAACGGTGTAACCGTTTTCGATACGCGGCGAATGCCGCGCGCCGCCAAAGGCGGCGTGAATCTTGTTGCATTGCAATTTGTCTGCCTTTGGCAGACAATGCGGGCAGCGCCCGCCAATCCAAAACGGAAACCGTTTTGGATTGAAATTGCTATATCGCTAGTTGGATGGGGATATGCTTCTTGTAAACGCAAAAAAAATCTTTGCGCTGATATGCCTTTTGGCGGTGCCTGCTGCCGCTTTGTATCCGCGCGCGGGCTATATACCCGAGCCTGTGATTGCCGCCTCCCCGCAAAGCTTGGAGTCTTACGTAAGGGCAAACCTGCCTTTTTCTGAAGAGCTTCACAGCCTTAGTGTCGGCATACGGTATTTCGGCGGGGACAGGGAACAGAACGGCGTGTTCATCGGCGAAAATGTGCTGATAAAAAATATACCCGAGCCGATTCACGGCGTGGTTGAGGCAAACAACGTCGCTGTGCTGGAATTCGCGCGGGAGCTTCGCGCCCGTGACCTGCCGTTTTATTTTGCGCTTATCCCGACCTCTGCCGGGGTGCTTAGGCAGTTCTTGCCTAATTTTGCCGAAACGGTGGACCAGCGGCATTTTATCGAGAGCGTCTACAACCGAATGAGCGGCAGGATGACCACGGTTGATGTTTTTACACCGCTTGGCGCCAATCGCGAACGCTATATCTTTTACCGCACGGAAAACAATTTGACGCCTTACGGCGGATATTATGTATTTGAAGCGCTTGCAAGGCGGATGCGCGCGGCGGACAGCCCGACGCTCTCCGCCTATAGCGCGTCCTACGCCGATGCCCCGTTTTACGGCGATTTATACAGCCTGGCGCCATATCAGCACGTCATGCCGGACAGGCTGATTTTCTTGGATTACAGCCGCCGCGGCAGGGAATATATGGTGACACACACGGGCGCGGACGGGATAAAAGTATATCACACGCTGTTCCCCGCGCATCTTCGGCAGCCCCCGGATGTAAGCAAAGCTTTTTTAGGCGGGCTTTCCGCCAGGGTCGATATTGTCAGCACGGCGCCGTTTTCCAGAAAGCTGCTGATATTCGCGGATAAAACCGCGCCGGCATATCTGCCCTTTATGGTAAATCATTACAGCGAGATAACGGTGATAGACCTTTCGTGGGACAGCGTCCCCTTCGGTGAAATAGAAATAGAGGATTACGACCAGATTCTGATGGCGTACAGCGTGGAAACATATACAAACCATTTCGGCACGCCGTCACGGATTGAGTGGTTTATGGGGTAAGCGCGGCGCGGCTGCGCAGGATTGAGGTTTTAGGATTGAGGAAGAGAAGGAACTTGTAGGGTCGGGGTTCCATCCCCGACCGCGATATTCGATTCGACTTAGACGGTCGGGCATGGAAGCCCGCCCCTACGGCTTTCGGCAGGATTTAGGTTGACATTATTGTATCATATATGATACAATAATGTCTGTGGCGGAGGGATCTTTTAAGTGGGATGGAAAGTGGAATACTATCAACGGGATAATGGGAGCGAACCGGTTTTCGAATTCATTGACATGCTGCCTGCCAAACATGCGGCGAAGGCTTTGTGGGAGATTGATTTGCTTGAAAAATTCGGAACTGCTTTACGTATGCCATACTCGAAAGCTGTTGAGGGGGATAAATACAAGGGGTTATTTGAGTTACGCATTCAACAAGGCAGCGACATATCCCGTATATTTTACGTTTTACCTGTTGGAAACAAATTTATCCTTTTACATGGGTTCTTAAAAAAGGGGAGGAAGACGCCGCAGAAGGAGCTTGAAACAGCGTTGCGCTATATGCAAGACTACACAAGGAGGGTTATCGCTAATGAGAACACATGAAGAAGTGAAACGCGAGCTTTTTGCAAAAAGAGCAGATGTTAAAGCAGAATATGAGGGGCTTCGCCCGCAATACGAATTGATCGCGCAGATCATCGCTGCAAGAAATGAGGAAGGGCTTTCTCAGGAGGACTTGGCAAAGCGCACCGGAATAGCGCGGAGCAACATCAGCCGTTTAGAGAGCGGTAACTATAATCCCTCGTTTGAATTCATGGCAAGAGTAGCGAGGGGCTTGGGGCGAGAGATTCATGTGGAGTTTAGAAAGCCCGAACGTGAATTGCAACAAGGCTGATTTGCTCATTGATGCCAAATTAAACAGCGGCAACCCCGAAAGGGATTGCCGCTGTTAGTGACCCGTACGGGAATCGAACCCGTGTTACCGCCGTGAAAGGGCGGTGTCTTAACCGCTTGACCAACGGGCCCGGTACATCATGGGCGGGAAAAATAGCGGCAACTGGATTTGAACCAGTGACACTCCGGGTATGAACCGAATGCTCTAGCCAACTGAGCTATGCCGCCGTGTGCCGAAAAACCCGGCAAATGATATTATAACACAATTTCTTTCGCCGAAGGCGAAAGTGCGGCAGCGCCGCAAGCGCGAAGCGCTAAATTGATGTTTCAATGTTCTCGGGACCCGTTCCAAATCTTTGATTTGGGTAACGGGTGAGGTTATTATAACCCATGCGAGGTAATTTGTCAACACAGATTATTTATCGATCCGTTGCGTTTAATATAAATTTTACCAATAATCCCGGTCAGGCTGCGTACTGCGCTGAATACTAAAACTCCAAACAGGTATTTTGTTGTTCCCGCTTTGACAGGATATGCCCTGTCGCGAAAGCCTTCCTTTTGCCAAAATTGCCCATCGGCTTCGCTCCCGGTAAACCCGCTGAGTGACATAGCGCGGAAGGCGTTGTGGACGGCGATGCTTTTAAAGCCCGGTGCGATCTGCTGTTTTGATTTTATCAATGCGTAGAAACGGTTGGAAAACCGTTCTATCTTCGCGTTTAGCCGGACATCGGATTGCAGGCTGCGTTCCTTTTCATTTTGCGTAACTACTAATGCGCCGTTTACCCCCCATTGCCCCAAGATGGTTTTTAGATAGCTTGCCGCCTTTTTTTCGCCCGCCCCTGCCGAAGTAGTAATAACCATGCCTTTTTTTCCAAAAAGCACAGGGCGGTGGAACATATACGCGAAATGATCCAGCAGGTTTTTCAACGCGGCATTGACCGCCCACATATAAGTAGTGCCTGCGACGATTATGCCGTCACACTCAACTAAAGCGGCGTATATATCGTGTATGGTTTCGTAGTGCGGGCAGTGTTGCTCGCCTTTAGTAAAGCATTGATGGCACGACCGGCAAAAAGGCAGGTCTAAATCGGCGACGCCGAACTCCTGCAGACTGGTATCAGGCATAGCCGACAGTCTGCAGGTGACCTTACCGGTCAGGGCGTATGTATTGCCCTTCCTCATGCTTCCGTGGATTACAACAATTTTCATAGCGTGTTTCCCTTCTTACCTCTCCCTATTTTAAGTAAGCAAGGTCTTTCTTATAGCTGGTTAAATTAAAAATACTACAGTATTTTTAATTCGCGGCGAATGCCGCGCGCCGCCGCAGGCGGCGTTAACCTTGCTAAATAGTGAGTTGCACGCTATGCGTGCCAGCGGGCTTTGCCCGCTGATTAAAAACGCATTAGCGTTTTTAATTTAACTCACTATATCACTTTGACAATCGGTTTCCAGATAACCAGCGCGAGGGCGAAGTCGATTATGCTGTGAATGACGGTCCCAAGCCCGACCAGCAGCAGTACAGACACGGCAAAGCCTTGGGAATACCATATTTCCGTGACCGCGTTCCCGAAATAGAACGCCGCTACGACAATAAGCTCGCCTATGGAATGAAGCAGCGCGATGCACAATGAAAACAGGCAGATGCTCGGCAGTTTGCTGAGGGTACCCGGCCATTTTTTCAGCACAAGCGCGCCTGCCACGGCAAATACAACATGGGAAGCCGCGCGCAGTACAACCACAATAGGGAAGCCGCCGAAAAAAAAGCCCAGCGTTGTGCCGAGGGAAACCGCCGCCGCCACCCCGGGAGAGATAAACATGGCTATGAATATTGCGACATGGCTGCCGAGCGTGTACGACGCGGGCTCCATGACAAAACGCAGCGGCATAAAAATCGGGATTACGATACCGATGCCGCACAGCATAGCCGACATTACTATTTTATAGACATTACCGGTTTTCATATGCTCTCCGTTAACAGAGAAGTTGTGTTCATAAGCGAAATGCGCCGGAACGGCGAGCGGATTTTTTGCCGGACAAGGCGAATTTTCGCAGGAATACTCCATGTATTCCAAGGAAATTTAACGCGGTACGGCGGTAAATCCGCCGCCGTTACGTGCCTTTGAGCTATGAACACAGCTTCTGAATAAAAAAGTACCCCCGCCGCGCCGTATGCCGCCATATAAAACCCGTCTTGCGACAGGTGGGCGCCCTCCTGAGGGGTTCACGCTCCCTTCGTCCGGCAAAAGCCGGGAGGTCTGCAATCATTGCCTCTAGAGCCGGGCTCCCTTTTATATAAATGTTGGATTATATAATAACGGCATATACGCGGACACAGCAGGGATTTCTCGTCTTTGATTGATCAGTCCTCGAAATCGAAGGAGTCCGACAGGCGCTCTATGAAGAAAGCGCCGACCTTGTCAAATTCGGCTTCATCCTCGATAGCCTCTAGGAATTCCTCGCCGTCCTCCTCGCCGATGCGCAGGATGACGAGGTCGCCGGTATCGTCCAGGACATCCTCCGGCTCATCCGGTACGGGTACGAGCGCCATGTAGCTGCTCCCCTCGAACTCCGCGCTGTCCAGGACTTCAAAGCTATGCTCCGCCCCGTCCTCGTCCATCAGTGTCATAATATCGGCGCCAAGCTCCATGCCTTCATCCCCGGGGGTATCAATGCCGGGTATTTGATCATCCATATGCCCTGTCTCCATTCGTTAGAAAATTGAATGCTGTATCTATATTTTAACCAAAAAGCGCCCATAAGTCAATGGCATGGGCTGGGATATCATGTAATAAAATAAATAAATATATTTTTAAGAAAAATTTATGATTTTATATTGACAAATGCCAAAAACCCGGTATAATAAGCTTACAGGACGATGAAAGGCGGTGGGTCCCATGTGCAATGAAGGAGAACGTAAAGAGAGGCTCCACGCCAGCCTCGGCAGCGCGGCCTGACCAAAAGAGCGGACGTAGCGCCCCATTAGTGGGCAGAGGATCCGGAGAGCAGGCAAATAAGCCATCGGGTCTGTCCGCGCACAAGCTAAATGGCGAATAGATAAATTTGGGAGGCACAAAGACAGGGCTGTCCATCCGGGGTTATCAAAAAGGCAGGCCCCGGAAACGCTTAACCAAGTTTAAATGAAAGGGCGCCATTCTTCGCGAGGGGGATGGCGCTTTCAATTTCATATAAAATAAAACAGGAGGAAAAGAATGGATTATTATTTTTATGTCGGCTGCTATACCAAGGACCCGGGCGGCAAGGGGATACACCTGCTGCGGTTTGACACAGAGGCGGGGAAGCTTAGCCATGCAGATGCTTATTACGGCGCGCAAAGCCCCTCTTTTTTGATACGGCACGGGGATTTCCTGTATGCCGCAAACGAATCGGGCGGGGCGGGGCGCGCGTCCGCCTTGAAAATCGGGCAGGACCGGTCGCTTACATATCTCAATACGGTTGAGGCTTCGGGCGCGGGGACGTGCCAGGTTGCGGAAATGAACGGCTATCTTTACGGCGCGTGTTATTCCAGCGGCACTGTTTTCGGCGCGGAGATACTGCGGGACGGCTCGCTCGGTAAAATCACGGCGGACATACAGCATGAGGGCAGCGGCCCTGTCCCGGGGCGCCAGCAAAACCCGCACGCGCACTCCGTAAACCCGGTCCCGGGCAGTGATATGCTAATCGCGGCGGATCTGGGCGCGGATAGGCTATTTTGCTACAGGCAGCAAAAGGACGGATCATTGACGCTGGAAGCCGCAGTGCCGTCGCCCCCCGGCGCGGGCCCAAGGCATATGGCGTTCTCACCCGACGGCAAGCGGGTTTATGTCGCAATGGAGCTAAGTGTGACTGTTTGCTGTTATGAGATTTCAGACAGCGGCCTTGAATTCGAGGCGGAGTACCCGCTTACAATAGGCGCACCGGATAAAGGCGACAGCGCCGCCGATATACATTTTACGGCGGACGGGACAAAGCTGTTCGCGACAGTGCGCGGCAAGAATTTGAATACCGTATTTTCCGCCGGTGAGGGCGGCAAGCTTGAATGGGCCGGCACATATCCGACCTGCGGCGACAGCCCGCGCAATTTCTGCCTGACGCCATGCGAAAAATACGCCGTGACCGCGAACCAAGCCTCCGGGCATATTACAGTTTGCCCGATAGGTGAAGGCGGCGCAATCGGGGAGATGATCGATTGTGTGGTTTTGCCCGCGCCGTCGTGTGTGATTGGCGCGGAATAGCCGCGCAGGATTGAGGTTTTAGCAGGGCCGTAGGGGCGGGAAAACCCCGCCCCTACGGCATAACATATTATTGCGTGTACCCCTGCCCCCTTCGTGCGCGAAGGGGGTGCCGCCCGCAGGCGGCGGGGGTTGTTTCCCGTCATTCGCCGCTAAAAGACAACCCCCGGCGCTCCGCGCCACCCCCTTCGTGCGCGAAGGGGGCATAGGGGCGTTCGCAAATTATCGCGGCCACTCGTAT
>WRLS01000083.1 GCA_009776345.1 Oscillospiraceae bacterium
GGGGGGGGCGGCCGGGGGGGGGGGGGGCGGGGCGAGGCCGTAAGCCGCCCGCGCGAAGTGTGCGTATAGTATTACCGCACACTTCGTTACAGTTGCAAAGCATTTGCTATTTCTTTTATTAATCATGTTTATTACTTGTTAATTTGTAACCTGCACCGTTACAACGTCATTACAAATAGGGGTGAACGTCAAATTGAGTAACAACGATTCGGTATCAAAGTCATGGTTTTGTATGTTCGCCAATCCGAAAGAGCATGGCTTTGAAGGGACACCGGAGGAAGTAACCCAGAATATAGTTGATATTTGGATAGCTGGGAACCCACAGCGCACATGCGCCATTGCCTACTGCATATCCGCTGACGGATTTGAACATATCCACGCCGTCTTTGAGGATGTTAAGGCATTGCGGTTTTCGGTTGTAAAGAAACTATTCCCATTAATGCACATAGAACCAACAAAGGGAAATAAGCGGCAAGCAGAAGACTATATAAATAAGAAACCGCCATTCGACGAAACCGGAGAAAAAATCCTATATATCGCAAGGCATGGCGAAATTAGAGGACGGCAGGGTATGAGGGTAGATTTGGAAATTATAGAGGACTTGATACATCAGGGGATGCGTCCAAACGAAATATTTGATTTATCGTTGAAGTATAGGCGGTATGACAAAATCATACGGGATGCATACTACCAAAAAAGGACGAAGGAAACACCCATAAAACGAGATTTATCGGTATATTGGCATTTCGGGGATTCGGGCACAGGTAAGAGCCATACGGCTATTGAGTTAGCGAAGAAATACGGTGAAGACGATATTTATATCGTGAGCGAATACAAGAATGGGTTTGATAAATATAACGGTGAGAAAAAGCTGTTTTTAGATGAACTGCGAAATCAACTAAGTTATGATTTATTACTTTCCATACTAGACGGATACAAAATCCAAATACCATGCCGATATAGCAACATTTATTCTTTGTGGGATGAAGTGCATATTACATCCGTCCTGCCGCCTGAAAAGGTATATAGCGATATGGTGAAAAACCATAAATCACTAGATACCATAGACCAATTAAAGCGGCGTATTAGCATTGTTGTATACCACTATATTAAAAACAGTGAATATCTCACATACGAACAAGCTATGAGCGAATACACTACCTATGAGGATTTAATAAAACTTACAGAAATAGACAAATAGAACTCCCATACAATAGCAGGGAGGTGGGGGCATGATAAAGAAAAAAATCAAAAATATTACTGCGAACAACAAAGCTCATGCCCTCATTGATGAGAAGCTAGGCGAAATCGTTAAGGATTTTACAATAGGCAATACACGCATCAAAATCAACGATGCCTATTGCCGCGAAAAAACGTTTGCCGATGCCCAAAAAATTCTTGCCGACATTGCAGTCAGAGCGCAGGAACATTTTACAGCGCAGTCAACCGTCAATAAAATACATAATGAAAAGCACCCACAGAATCCGTAACTATCGGCATGTGGGTGTTTTTCATTGGGTATTGTTTATTACTGATAACTTCACGGTGCTTATTCTTCCGTCCCTATATCCGTAAGTATCCCCGTAACCTTATCATACGGGCAGCCGATGCGCTGGTGCAGGTAGCGCATTGCCGCGCCGGTTTCGCCGTCCGGCCCGCCAAGCTGTGTCATGACGATTTTTGCCATTTTCGGGCAAGGGTTTTTTATGTTTACCGGGTATTGCAGTTTTTTCTCATAAATCCACATAGCTAAGCCTCCAATTCCCATGGCCATGGGCCGTCTGCCCATTTCCAGCGCGGGCCGCCGTCATAATCGCCGCGGGTGGTGGGGCCGTATTTTTGTGCGTACTCTTTATTTGCCGCGTCAAGAAGGGCGGCGGTCTTTCTGTAATAATCAAGCGCCGATGCATCATCCGGGTTGATGTTCAGGAAGAGCGCGGCGTCGTTAAGGGCAAAGCCGTACATTTGCATACTGTGCATAAGCTGCTGCCCGGTTCCCCTGTCATGCATGGCGGCAAGCCCCCTCCCCCATAAATTCAAGGTCTAATTCCGGGAAAACCGTCCCCCGCCTAAAGCCTTCCTCAATGCTGTATAGCTCCCCCCAGCGCTGCCCTGTTATGTAAACCATGCAAAGCGGGGCTGACTGTATCGGCGCGCTGATATTCTGATGATGGTTTGCGATTTGCGCCATCCAGCCCGTGACAAGGCTTGGCGGCGCGTACATCCCATGTACCGGGTATTCCAATGTGTTTTTCCCCTTTCGGTAAATTGGGCGATGCCCTGTTTTATTTTATGCGCGGTGACAGTTTAGCGGAACAGGGTTTTGCCTTTGGCAGGTTTTCAGGTTTCAGGAAGGTAAGGTTCCAGGAAAAGGACGGTTCAATAAATTTCTTCCCTTCCCTGAATCCTTATTTCCTGAATCCTGAAACCTGCCGAAGGCAAAACACCCGTCACGAAGCGATAAATCACTTTGTGCCACCCTCTTTAAAAAAGAGGGTAAGGCTACAACAAGATTTATTCTCTCATATAATAGGCGCAAAGCAACCGTAGGACGTACCCTCTTTTTTAAAGAGGGTGGCTTCAAAGCGGTTACGCTTTGAAGCCGGGTGTTTTGCCTTCGGCAGGATTGAGGATTGAGGATTGAGGAAGGGAAGAAGAAAAAAATTCCAGCCTTTTCCTAAAACCTCAAACCTTATTCCTAAATCCTGGGAAGCTTGCTTCCCAGGCGTTTCCCTGTTATAATATAGCATATTACCCTGCGCCCAATCCGTAAAAGTTAGGACTGAAAAAATGCCAAGCGTTCACGACAAGCACCGCCGGCGCGTAAAAGACGAATTCCTGCTTGGCGGCATGGAGCATTTCCCGGAGCATAAAGTGCTGGAGCTGCTGCTGTTTTACGCGCTCCCGCGCGGGGATACAAACGAGCTTGCGCATACGCTGATAAGCAGGTTCGGTTCGCTTTCCGGCGCGATTGACGCTCCGATGGATCTTCTCTGTGAGGAAAAGGGGGTCGGTCCCGAAACCGCGACATATCTGAATGTGCTTTCCGGCGCGTTTAAAAAATACGCGCAGAGCCTGTCCGGCGCGGGGCGGATGATTACGGACAGCACCGCGGCAAAGGAGTTTATGCAGCTCCGTTTTATGGGGGAAAGCGTGGAGCATCTGTATTTCGCGGGTTTGGGGGCAAATGGCAGGGTTTTGTTTTGCAAAAGGCTTTCGGAGGGCTCGCCCGATACGGTGGGGGTTACGCCTTCGGCCGTTGTGAAAGCCGCGCTGAGGGCAGACGCCGCCAAGGTTGTGCTTGCGCATAACCATCCATACGGGATATGCAACCCATCAGGCGCGGACCTGCGCACAACACAGATACTGGCGGAGGAGCTACGGCGTGTTGATGTGGAGCTTATGGACCATATTATCGTGGCGGCGGACGGCGTGTGTTCCATGCGCGAGCAAGGGATGATAAGGACGATGCGCAATTTATAAATTAAAAAAGGGGGTTTTATTATGTTCAACGGACTGACTACAGGCCTTGGGGATCTGCATCTTTTATCAAACGCGCAGTCGCGCTCGATCTGCCCGGAAAACAAAACCGGGGAGAGGGGCATGGGCGGCATGGCTACCTTGGAGGAAGGCTCGGCGAAGCGCGCGGCGCGCGACCTCGGCACGGGATGGAAGGTAAACCCTTACGAGAAGCTGCAGCCCGGCGAGGTTTTGGAGATCGCGAATATTGAGGGCAGCGGGGCGATCCAACATATTTGGCTGACTCCCACGGGGAAATGGCGCGACACGGTAATCCGCTTCTATTGGGATTATCAGGACCTTCCCTCTGTGGAATGTCCGATCGGCGACTTTTTTTGCAGCGGCTGGAATGAGTATTCACAGATAAACGGGCTGGCTGTATGCGTAAACCCCGGCAGCGCGTTTAACTGCTACTGGACGATGCCGTTCCGCACAAGCTGTAGAATCACGCTGGAAAACACAGCAACGGAGCCTGTGAACATCTATTATCAGATTGACTACACGCTCACCGAGATACCGGAGGATGCGGCATATTTCCATGCGCAGTTCCGCCGCACGAACCCGCTGCCCTACAAAGAAGTATACACAATCCTGGACGGTGTAAAGGGCAAGGGGCAGTACGCGGGGACTTATATGGCGTGGGGCGTGAACAGCAACGGTTGGTGGGGCGAGGGCGAGATTAAATTTTTCCTGGACGGCGACGGCGAGTACCCGACAATCTGCGGGACAGGCACGGAGGATTATTTCTGCGGCTCCTACAACTTTGAGGACCCGCACAGCCACGACCGCTATGTTGGGTTTTCCACGCCGTATTCGGGCTTGCAGGTCGTGCGCCAGAACGCGCTCTATCAAAGCCAGAAGCGTTTTGGGCTGTACCGCTTCCATATCATGGACCCCATACGCTTTAACGATGATATAAAAGTGACGATACAGGCGCTTGGCTGGCGCAGTGACGGGCGGTATCTGCCGCTCAAGGATGATATCGCATCCGTGGCGTTTTGGTACCAGGCGCTGCCGACAGCAGCGTTCCCGGAGCTGCCGGACAGGGATTCAAGGGAGATTATATAACTTGTAGCTGGAGCCTGTATGCCGAAAATCAATGTTTTGGACAAGGCCGTCGCGGAGCTTATCGCCGCCGGTGAAGTTGTCGAGCGCCCTGCGTCCATCGTAAAAGAGCTTGTGGAAAATTCCATTGACGCGGGTGCGCGGCAGATTACCGTGGAGATTTCCGGCGGCGGGATAAAGCTTATCCGCGTTTCGGACGATGGCTGCGGCATCGACGCCGAGGACGTGCCGAAGGCGTTTTTGCGCCATGCTACAAGCAAAGTCGCGGGCGCGGATGATCTGGACGCGATCCTGACGCTGGGCTTCCGGGGGGAGGCGCTGGCGTCGGTCGCGGCAATGGCAAAGGTCGAGCTGGTCACAAAAACAATAGACGCGCCCGAGGGCATAGCTTATACGATAGAAGGCGGCGAGCATATCCGCACGGCGCCTGCGGGCCGCCCGACCGGCACGACTATTACAGTTTCCGATGTGTTCTACAACACTCCCGCCCGCATGAAATTTTTAAAGCGGGATGTGGGCGAGGGCAATGCAGTTTCTGCGGTGATGGAAAAGTTCGCGCTCTCGCATCCCGAAATCGCTTTCAGGTTTGTGCGGGACGGGCAGGTAAAGCTAACAACCTCCGGGAACGGGGGGCTTAAAGCCGTGGCGCGTTCGATATTCGGCGGGGATACAGCGCTTCTTGAGGCCGATTATATCTTGGACGGCGCGATTCATGTTACGGGGCTAATCGGCGCTCCCGCCGCTTCGAGGAAAAGCCGCGCCTACCAAAATTTTTTCATCAACCGCCGCTATGTGCGCTCAAGGACCTGCGCGGCGGCCCTTGAGGAAGCTTTTAAAGGGAAGCTGGCTTCCGGGAGCTTCCCGCTCTGTGTGCTTAACCTGGATATTTCCGCCCATGCCGTGGACGTGAATGTACACCCCGCTAAAATCGAAGTGCGTTTCGCGGATGAGCGCCCGGTTTACAGCGCGGTGTACTACGCCGCAAAAAGCGCGCTCTCATCCATGGATCGGCATTTTGCGGGGCAAACGATAACGGATGGCGATATAAAAGCAAAAAGTCCGGTGAACGAGCTTACATTGCATTTGCCGAAAGAAAGTTTAGGACAGCAGCGGCTTACCGCGCGGGAATTTAGGGCGCTTTTCGCCGAAAAAGAAAGCGAAGAGCCGCCGAATTTTAACCGCTCCGTAAAGCTGAAATCGGCGGATATTGATATTTTCGTTGATGATGTGCCGCGCAGTAGGGGCGGCAACCTGCCGCCCGTCAAAGACACACCCCTGCCGCCCGTCAAAGGCGCCGCCCCGCCGCCCGTCAAACCCGAACCCAAACCCGAAATAGAGGAAGAACCGTGCCGCCTTGTCGGGGAAGTATTCGGCGTGTATATAATTATCGAGCGCGGCAAAGAGCTTCTGCTGGCGGACAAGCACGCCGCGCATGAGCGCATGATATACGAGTATCTTACAAAAAATCTGGAGCTTGGGGACAGGCAGATTCTTCTAAGCCCCGTTGCGGCGGTGCTTTCGGGGGAGGAATATACCGCCGCCGCAGAAAATCAAAGCGAGTTTGAGCGGCTGGGCTTCGGTGTGGAGGATTTCGGCGCGAACACGATTTTGGTGCGCGAGGTGCCGATTGAGCTGGGCGAGCAGGACATCCCAAATATAATAGGCGAAATCGCCGCAAAGCTTGTAAAGGGGATGCGTAAACTTACACCCGATGTGATCGACCGCCTGTTTTACAGCATCGCGTGCAAGGCGGCCTTGCGCGCGGGCGACAAAAACAGCAAAGAAGAGCTTGCGGAAATTATCAGGAGGCTCGCGGCCGACCCGGAAATTACGCACTGCCCGCACGGCAGGCCGGTTTCTGTGCACATTACACGGCGGGAAATCGACAAGATGTTCGGTAAATTTTCATGAGCGGGATACCGGTACTCGTAGTCTGCGGCCCCACCGCAAGCGGAAAAACCAAGCTGGCGGTACAGCTTGCGATACGTCTGGGCGGAGAGGTTGTCTCCGCGGATTCTATGCAGGTTTACAAGGGCATGGACATCGGCACCGCAAAACCGACGACGGAGGAGATGTGCGGGGTGCCGCATCATCTTATCGGCATAATAGAGCCTGAAACGCCCTTTTCCGTGGCGGATTACGTCACATTGGCGCAGCAGGCAATCTGCGATATACGCGCGCGCGGGAAGCTGCCGGTTTTAGCGGGCGGGACGGGGCTTTATATCAGCAGCCTTATCGACAACATCCGCTTTGCGCAGATAAAAAGCGACCCCGATCTGCGAAAAAGCTTGGAAGATTTCGCGGAAAATCACGGAAACGAAGCGCTTTGGGGGCGGCTGAACGAAAACGACCCGGAGCTTGCCGCAAAGCTCCATCCGAATAACAGGGGCAGGATAATACGCGCGGTTGAGGTGTACGAAACTACCGGGGTTAACATGAGTGAGCATCTGCGGCTTTCCCGCGCGGAGCCGTCGCCGTATGTGCCTTTCATGCTGGGGCTGACGTTTTCGCGACGAGAGATACTTTATGAGCGGATTGACAGGCGCGTTGACGAAATGATAAAAAGCGGGCTTGTCGAAGAGGCGCGGGAATTTGCCGCGCGCGGGAAAACCTCCGGGCAGGCGATCGGCTACAAAGAGCTGCAGCCGTATTTCGCGGGGGCTTGTACGCTTGACGAAGCCGTGGAAAACATAAAAAGGGAAACCCGCCGATACGCAAAGCGCCAGCTGACCTGGTTGAGGAGAGATGAGCGGATTAGGTGGATTGTATTATAGCCGCAAGTTTTAGGATTTAGGATATAGGAAGGGAAGAAACCACAAATTTCATACCTATAAAAAGCACAAAACCACAAAGGCAAGCAAGAACGAGCAAAAGTAGGGAACGACGCCCTGCATAAAACCGCGCACGTAATAACAGCGGAAAAAGTCTTTGATTTCCTTTATTCATAATTCCTTTTTCCGCGTTCGAGACCTGGAGCTCGGCTCGGCTGAGCGATTGGGCGGATTATAGGGCAAAACATATGACGTGCGCGATGGAGAACACAAAGCTATGCGGTTTGTCGAAATGGGGGTTCGGGGTCTCCCCGGCGCGTTTGCTTCTTTGCGCGCGCAAAGAAGAGCCTCCGCGGCTTGAGCGGTGAAAATTAACCGAAGATGAAATCGCGTTATAAACCACCACGGCGCTTGTCGCCACCCCTATAGTATACACTCTCTCCCCATCATCGGTTACAATCTTCACGCTAATCGCAACCCATACCAGGCAAAATAATATTATTACGCAAATAATATTCGCAATACTCTTGAACTTATGTTTATATTATGCTATAATTATTCTAGGCAGGCATGGCGCGGCGAATAGCCGCTATTTTTTTGCGTTAAAGGAAGTGGTTTTATCAGTAATGCAATGTATTTGACACGCGCCGGCGTAACCGCGGCATTGGGCTTTGTCACTTACTGGCTGGGCGGCTTGGATGAGCTTTTGGCGGCGCTTTTGGCTCTGCTGCTGCTGGATTATATTACAGGCGTAATCAGCGCGTGGCTTCGGCGCGGGCTTTCCAGCAGCACGGGGTTTAGGGGCATCGCGAAAAAGATTTTGCTGTTGGGGGTTGTGTCGCTGTCCTTTGTCCTGGAAAGCATGACGGGCGGGGCGCTGCCTGTAAGGGAAGTCACGGTTATGTTTTTTATCGCGAACGAAGGGCTGTCAATCCTGGAAAACGCGGCGGCCTGCGGGCTTCCGCTGCCAAACAAACTAAAATCCGCGCTCGCGCAGATAAGGGGGGATTCCCATCACACAAAAACTGATTTTACCGGTCAATGACACTGTGGTGACAGCAAGCTGGAAAACCGAACCCTACAGGCAGAAATTCGGCACCGAGCATTATGGCATGGACCTGATTTCCCGCGCGCGCAACAGAACGCTTTGGGGCAGCGGCCGCGGCACTGTGGTCAGCACAGGCAAAGACAGTGTCGTCGGCAATGTCGTGGCGGTGATGTACCCGGCGGCGCTCAACCGCAAAACAGGGCAATCGGGGGATGTGGTCTTCCGGTATTTTCATCTGGAGTCTATTTCCGTGCGCATCGGGCAAAGCGTGACAAAGGATACGCGGCTCGGTTTTTACGGCAATACCGGGATGTACAGCACAGGCGCGCATCTTCATCTGGAAGCGGATACAGACACCGCCTTCCCGCTGTACAGCCCGACTGTCCTGCGGTCGTCTTTTCTTATGGGGCGGGCGGTGGGCGCACATGACAAGACCATGACAAACCCGGCGGATTGGCTGTACTGCAAAACAAGCGCGCCGGACAGGCAGTCCTGGGAAACAGCCGGCGGCGTTTTTATCCGTTTAAGCGACAGGGTTATGGAAAATATTGTGTAGAAGGTTTTGTAGGGGCGGGGTTCTATCCCCGACCGCGAATATGCGATACGATTTTGACGGGCGGGCATGGAAGCCCGCCCCTACGGCCTGCGGCAGGATTAAGGTTTTAGGATATAGGATTTAGGAAGGGAAGAAATTTGCCGTACCGTCCTTTCCCTGAAACCTTAATCCTAAAACCTGAGAGAAGCGCCGCCGTATAAACCGAAGTATTTGTGACTATTATCTAAATGAGAATGTATAATGCATTAAAGATATGGCTTCGTGGGGGCGGCAATCTGCCGCCCGAAATTCCCCTCCTTGGAGGGGTGGCGCGAATGCGCCGGGGTGGTTTTTAACGCGGGTTCATCTTCGGTTATTTTTCACCGCTCAAGCCGCGGGGGCTGTTACTTTGCAACGCGGCAAAGTAAC
>WRLS01000084.1 GCA_009776345.1 Oscillospiraceae bacterium
GGGGGGGGGGCGGGGCCGGGGGCAGGACCCGCCCCCACTATAAGCCGCGTTTTTCTTTGTTACTTTCTTTTTGGCGGCGCAAAAAGAAAGTAAATAATTGCGTCGCGGAGCGCGCTGCTGCCCCCGCGGCTTGAGCGGTGAAAAACTGCCGAAGATGAAATCATGTTATAAACCACATCTGCGTAGCTACGGCTTTTGCCTTTATATATATTTTATATCTTCGTGCGAAAATATGCGCGGAAATAGCTGGCGGGAAATCGTGCGCGTATTGTTATGTATATACCGGCAATAATTAGGGAAAATATTGGAAGAAAGCATATTGGGGCGATGACATGAAAAAAAAGGTCCTGCTTTGGGGCGTGACGATTGCCCTGTCTGTTTTGGGAGTGTTCGCGGCGCCCGGGATGGTTGAGTCGGCAATACCGTCGGTGTACTATATTACCCCGGCTGTTACTATTTATGAGAATATTGTAAACTGTATCGGCGTGATACAGCCCGGTTCGGTATACAAGGTGTATGCGTCCGGAAGTATGGCGGCGGGGGCGGTCCATGTAGAATTGGGCGATATAGTGGAGGAAGGCCGCCTCCTGCTTACAGTTGACAGTGAGCGCACACAGCGGCTTAACCGCGGCGCCGTTTCCTCTGTCATAGATGAAGTCACGGGGCCTGTGCAAAACGGTTTGGCGGATATTATTGCGGCGTTTTCCGCGCTGGGGATACCGGGGATTGCGGATGGGTTTGACCTTTCGGGGATTGCCGGAGTGCTTGGGCAGGACAGCGCTTCGGCGGGCGGCAGCTCTGTCGCTGTAATCGCGGAGGATGAAATCACGGAAATCTTCGCCCCTGCCGCAGGCGTTATTGCGGAAATAGGGATTGTACCCGGTGGGGTTGCCGCGCCCGGCAGCTGCCTGTTTACAATCCACGATATAAAAAGCTTTAAAGTAACCGCAAATGTAAACGAAGCGGATATCTCCAAGCTCAGCTTAGGCAACCGCGCACAGATACGGGGGGCGGGTTTTCCGGGGGTAAGCTATGAAGGTGTTGTAACCGCGATATCGCCCATAGCGTACAAGGCGCTGGCCGGTACGGCGGCCGAGACAGTTGTTGACGTCGAAATACGCATCCTGAACCCCAACAACAAGCTCCGCCCGGGGTTTACGGCGAGGGCCGAGATCACCGGGGAAAACCGCCATGAGCTTATCACAATCCCCTATGAGTCGATCCGTCAGGATGAGCGCAACAACGAGTATGTCTATCTATATGAGAACGGGCGCCTTGTGCGTTCCGGTATCGTGACAGGGCGTGAGATGACAAATGAGGTCGAGGTCCTTCACGGCGTCCGCTTAGACAGCATTGTCGTCTATAACCCGGATGATGTACCGGGCGAGGGCGCGATGGTAAGGATTGTGGACAGGAAGTAGGTGCAGCGGTATGTACGACCTTCTGCGGATGTGTGTACTGAATCTGGGCAGAAAAAAATCCCGGACCATGATGACAGTTATCGGGATTGCGGTAGGCGTGGCATCTGTGGTGCTGATCGGGTCGATCGGGGACATCGGGAAATACGCGATCAGCCGCGAGCTGGACAGCCTTGGCGTAAGCGGGATTATGGTATCCTCCAACCGCAGGATTGCGGGTACGGCGCTCACGGACGGGCATCTTGAGCTGATCCGAAAAAGCGGCGCGGTGGACAGTGCGATCCCGGTTGTGCTGGACTACACCAAAACATATATGCGCGAGCTTATGATGGACGCGGCGGTCTGGGGGATTGACTACGGCGCGAACCAGGTGTTCTACCTTAACCGCCTGCATGGCAGGCTGCTTACAAAAAACGATGTAACCGCGCGGCGGGATGTTTGCGTGGTTGACCAGAACATCGCGCAGGCATTTTACAAGCGCGACAATATCGTAGGCAAAACGGTAACGGTGCAATTCGCCGCGGGTATGCGTGAGCTTGAGGTTGTTGGGGTCGTAGCCTCCGGCGGGAATTTGCTGCAGGGGCTTATAGGCAGCGTTGTGCCGTGCTTTATTTATATGCCCTACACAACGCTGCAGGATTATTCGCGCAAGGACAGCTTTGATCAAATTGCGGTGAAGGTAAAGCCCGGTGTAGACGGCGATGTAGCCGGCCGCCAAATACAAAACGAGCTTACCGCGTTCACAGGCGTTTCCGGCGGCTTTAAGGCCGACAATATGACCGCGCAAAAAGAAAGGCTCGACCGCGTGCTGGGAATCGCGGCGGCGGCGCTTTCGGCAATTGCGGGGGTATCGCTGGTTGTTGCGGGGCTTAGCATCATGACCGTGATGCTCGTGTCTGTTCACGAACGCACAAGGGAAATCGGGATCAAGAAATCTATCGGCGCGAGCAGGCACGATATCCTCGCGGAATTTCTGATGGAGGCGCTGGCAATTTCCGTAATCGGCAGCCTTGCCGGGACAGCGGCGGGGCTGCTGTTCCTGGCGGCGGGGTGCCTGCCGCTGGGCATCCCGTTGCGGTTTAACACGCAGACAATAGCGCTGTGCGTTATGTTTTCGATATGCGTGGGCGTGGTGTTCGGTGTGTACCCGGCGTCGGTCGCGGCAAAGATGAAACCGGTGGATGCGCTGCGAAGTGAGTAAGGAGAATAAAAACAATCCCCCCGGGGAGCGGGGGGTTATTTTTGTTATATCAGCTCTATTATCGCCATCTCCGCCGCGTCGCCCCTGCGGGGGCCTTTGCGGATGATGCGGGTGTAGCCGCCGTTTGTTTCCCTGTACTTCGGGGCGATTTCGTCAAACAGCTTTTTTGCCACGCCTTCCTTCGTTACAAACGAAAAGACCTGGCGTTTGGCGTGCAGGTTGTCGTTTTTCGCTATGGTTATCATTTTCTCCGCAACCGAGCGCACTTCCTTTGCGCGGGTCACGGTTGTTTCAAGCCTTCCGCTTTCCAGCAGGAAAGTCACCATCGCGCGCAGCATCGCTTTGCGGTGGTCTGTTTTCCTGCCGAGCTTTCTTGTTCCCGGCACTGTTCATTCACTCCTTACTTTTTAGAAAAGAAAAGCAGCCAAATGCGTTTTTTCGCGCAAAAATATTTTACTCTTCTTCATCGCTGAGTGTGAAGCCAAGGGAGTTGAGTTTTTCCATGACCTCCTCCAGCGATTTTTTGCCCAGGTTGCGGACCTTCATCATCTCCTCGGGGGATTTGAAGACAAGGTCCTGCACTGTGTTGACACCTGCGCGTTTAAGGCAGTTAAAGGCGCGCACAGATAAGTCAAGCTCCTCAATAGTCATCTCAAGAGCCCGTTCTTTGCCGCTCTCCTCTTTCTTTTCAAGTATTTCGGAGGAGCCAACCTCGTCGCTTAAATCGACGAAGTGGTTGAGCTGGCGATTGAGGATCTTGGCGGCTAGGCCAACGGCTTCCTTAGCGGAGATCGTACCGTCTGTCCAAACCTCCAGGGTCAATTTGTCGTAGTCGGTTATCTGTTCCACGCGGGTGTTGTCCACCGCGTAGTTCACCTTTAACACGGGGGTATAGATGCTGTCCACCGGAATAGTGCCGATCGGCGCTTTATCCAGCTCGGTCTGCTTGTTGCGCTCGGCGCTTACATAGCCCTGGCCTTTTTTGAAGGTGATCTCCATGGCCAGCTTTGCGCCTTCGCCAAGCGTTGCGATGTGCATACTGGGGTCGAGTATCTCGATTTCGGCGTCCGCTGAAATCGATCCTGCGGTCACTTCACATTCCCCTTCGGCGTCGATCCTGACTGTCTTGGGCCCGTCGCAGTACAGCCGCGCAGTCAGCCCTTTGATATTCAGGATGATTTCGGTGACATCCTCTTTAACGCCCGGGATTGTAGAAAATTCGTGCTGGATGCCGTCGATCTTTACAGAAATAACTGCCACACCGGGGAGCGAGGAGAGCAGAACGCGCCTGAGACTGTTGCCCAAGGTTGTACCGAAGCCGCGGTCAAGCGGTTCGCCGATAAACCGGCCATAGGTACCGTCGGGCTTGAGTTCTGCGGTTTCGATTTTCGGTTCAATTATTTTTACCAAAGAAAAACCCTCCTTCTGGACATATTACTTGCTGTAAAGCTCGACGATCAGCGTTTCGTTAACGGGGATGTCGATATCCTCGCGGATGGGGAGGCGTTCGATCCTGCCCTCAAACGCGGCGGTTGACCCGGTGATCCAGCCCGGGAATGCCTTGGGGTTCTCGGCAAGGGCCTTGAACATCTCAGAGCTTCTGCTCTTTTGCTTCACGGCAATCATATCGCCGGGCTTTACGCGGTAGGACGGGATGTCCACGCGCTTCCCATTGACATAGACATGGCCGTGCCCTACGATCTGGCGCGCCTGGCGGCGGGTTTCGCCGAAGCCCATAACAAACGCCACATTGTCAAGGCGGCTTTCCAGCAGGACAAGAAGGTTCTCACCGGTTTGGCCCTTCATCCGCTCCGCCCTTTCAAAAGTCAGACGGAACTGCTTTTCCAGCACGCCGTAGATGAATTTCGCCTTCTGCTTTTCTTTTAGCTGCAGTGCGTATTCGCTTGACTTGGCGCGGCGCGCGGTCCTCTTGGGGTCCCTGCGGGTTTCCTTTGAATAACCGAGTACGCCCGGGCTGATGCCGAGGTTGCGGCATTTTTTTAATACGGGGTCACGATTTACTGCCACGGTAAACTTCCACTCCTTTCTTAATAGTTGCCTATACCCTGCGCCTTTTCGGCGGGCGGCAGCCGTTGTGCGGGACAGGCGTAACGTCCTTGATCATGTCCACTTCAAGACCGGCGGCCTGCAGGGCGCGTATTGCGGCCTCCCTGCCGGAGCCGGGGCCCTTTACATATACCTCGACTGTTTTAAGCCCATGCTCCATCGCGGTCTTTGCGGCTGTTTCCGCGGCGATCTGCGCGGCATAGGGAGTGGATTTGCGCGATCCGCGAAAACCCAGGCCCCCTGCGCTTGCCCAGGAAAGCGCGTTGCCCCGGGTATCGGTGATGGTAACAATCGTGTTGTTGAATGTGGATTGGATATGCGCCGCCCCTTTTTCGATATTCTTGCGTTCGCGGCGGCGTGTCGTCGTTCTTCTGGCCGTAGCTCTAGCCATGCGCTTTTATTCCCTCCCTTACTTTTTCTTGTTGGCGATGGTCTTTTTCGGGCCCTTGCGGGTGCGCGCGTTTGTCTTTGTGCGCTGGCCGCGAACGGGCAGGCCCCTTCTGTGGCGGATGCCCCGGTAACAGCTTATCTCGATCAGGCGTTTGATGTTCAGGGCGGTGGTCCTTCTCAGGTCGCCTTCTACCATGACGCTCCTGTCGATGTAATCGCGGAGCCGCGCTATATCGTCTTCGGTCAGGTCGCGCACGCGTGTGTCGGGGTTTACGCCTGTTGCGGCGATTATGTCGCTTGCGGTTTTCTGCCCGATGCCGAAAATATAGGTCAGTCCAACCTCGACCCTTTTTTCGCGGGGCAAATCTACACCGGCTATACGAGCCATTCGTCTTCCTCCTATCTTTTATATTGCATTACTCAGACAAGCAGCCAACCATCGTGTGCATAGCATTAAATTAGTGCCGCACCCATCCGAGTCAGCCTTGTCTTTGCTTGTGCTTTGGGTTCATGCAAATGACCATGATCCTGCCCTTGCGCCTGATGATTTTGCATTTTTCGCAAATGGGCTTTACGGAAGGCCTTACTTTCATGGGATAATCCTCCTCATACAACTTCTTACTTCGTGCGCCAGGTGATGCGGCCTTTTGTAAGGTCATAGGGCGATATCTCGACCGTGACCTTGTCCCCCGGCAATATGCGTATAAAATTCATTCGGAGCTTACCGGAAATGTGGGCGAGGACCTTGTGCCCGTTAGATAGCTCCACCTGGAACTGCGCGTTAGGCAGCTTTTCCAGGACCGTCCCCTCGATCTCGATTACATCCGCTTTGGACAACGCTCATCGCCTCCTTTGGTTTGCGTGCCCGGGCCGCCGAACTGCTTCAGCAGGTCCCGTAGCCGCTTGTCTGTTTTTACAGTTTCCGGCTCGAACAACGTCCGGGTGGCGCTTAAATGGATGGGGTTCTTTGCCTTTGGTTTAATAAGCTTGCGCCGTTTGCCGTCCGCAATGTACACCCTTGCGCCGTCTGTCCCTACCACCATGTAGAAGCTATGCTTGTCGTGGCCCGATTTAGACCAAACTACCCTTCCAATCTCCATTGTCCACCTCAGGGCCGCGTGAGTATAACCGGGCCGTTATCGGTAACAGCGACAGTATGCTCGAAATGGGCGGAGCAGGAGCCGCTTTCGGTCACAATCGTCCAGCCGTCCGCCAGCCTTTTCACGCCGTCGCCTTTTAAGTTGACCATAGGCTCAATCGCGAGCGTCATCCCGGGGATAAGCCTTGCCCCGCGCCCCGGTTTTCCGAAATTCGGCACCTCCGGCGATTCATGCAGGTCCTTGCCGACGCCGTGGCCGATATAGTCCTGCACCACGCCTAAACCAAAACCGCGCACATGGGTTTCCACCGCGTGGCCGATGTCGCCTACCCTGCCGCCCACAAACGCCTTTTCAATCCCCTTGTACAGGCTTTCCTCCGTGGCTTCAAGGAGCATTTTTACATCCGCGGGAATATCCCCCGCCGCAAATGTGGCGGCGTTGTCGCCGTGGAAGCCGTTTTTGAACATACCAACGTCAATGCTTACAATATCGCCGTCCATAATGACCCTGCCGCCCGGTATGCCGTGGATGACCTGTTCGTTTACAGAAATACACGCGCTGCCCGGGAAGCCGTTGTAGCCCAAAAATGACGGGCGCGCGCCATTCAGCCTTGCAAATCGGCGGATCGCCTTGTCTATCTGCCCTGTTGTGATGCCCGGCCTTACCATTTCCCCCGCCAAGGCAAGCGCCTGTGCGGAAAGTATACAGGCGGCCCGCATCCTCTCAAGCTCGGTCTTGTTTTTCAGGACGACCATGCTATGCCTCGAGCGCCGCAATGGTGAGCTTCGTCGTATCCGCAAGCTCCTCCTGCCCCTCTACGACAAAAAGCTTACCCGCCGCGTCGTAGTAATCTTTAAGGGGGGCGGTCTGCTCGTGGTAGATGCGCAGGCGTTCACGGACGGTTTCGGGCCTGTCGTCATCGCGGGTCGCCAAATCACCGCCGCAGCGGTCGCACTTGCCGGGCTTTTTCATCGGCGCTTTGTAAATCACATGATAGCTCGACCCGCACGATGAGCAGACGCGGCGGCCTGACATACGGTTTACAATGCACTCGTCCGCGACCTCGATGTTTATGACCTTGTCGATGACAATGCCCATTTTATCAAGCGTACGCGCCTGGTTTACATTGCGCGGGAAGCCGTCCAGGATGTAGCCGCTTTTGCAGTCGTCCTCGCCCAACCGCTCTCTGAGCATTTCCACGACGATCTCATCGGGGACAAGCCCGCCCGAATCGACATGGCTTTTGGCTTTCAGACCTGCCTCGGTGCCTTGCTTTATTGCTTCGCGGATAATGTTGCCGGTGCTTACCGCCGGAATCCCGAGGCGGTCGCATATAACCTCTGCCTGTGTGCCCTTGCCCGACCCGGGCGCGCCCAGTAAAATCAGTTTCATTTTGTCCCTGCCCCCTTTATTCCAAGAAGCCCTTGTAGTGGCGCATCATCATCTGGCTTTCGAGCTGGCGCACGGTGTCGAGAGCGACGCCGACTATGATGATGATGGACGTACCGCCCAGGGCGATGTTCATGCTTGCCACATTGCCCAAAATAATCGGCAGGATGGCTATCATGGCGATAAACAGCGCGCCGACCAACGTAATTTTGGCGATGACCTTGCTGATAAAATCGGACGTGGGCTTCCCGGGGCGTATGCCCGGTATCGCGCCGTTGTTCTTTCGCAGATTGTTGGCCATTTCCAGCGGGTTATACTGGATCGCCACATAGAAATAATTGAAGGCGATGATCAGCACAAGATAGATGCCCGCGTAAAACCATGTGTTGTAATCGAACGCGCCGAGAATCCTGCCCACCAGGCGCTCGCTGTTTGGGTCAACAAAGTTTTTGATCATGCTGGGGATGGAGAGCATCGAGCTTGCGAAGATGATCGGCATAACGCCGGACATCATGACTTTTATCGGGATATAGCTGCTCTGCCCGCCGTACATCTTGCGCCCGACCACGCGCTTGGCGTATTGGACGGGGATGCGGCGCTCGGAGTTTGTCATGACGACGATCGCGCCTATCAAAAATACAAACAGGATGATAATACCGGGGACAAGCGCGTAGTATTGCCCCTGGCCGCCGACCCTGGCAAGCTCCAGATATTGGAGCATCGTGTTGACGACAGCGGGCCCGCGGGAGATAATTCCCGCAAACAGGATGATTGAAATACCGTTGCCGATGCCGCGCTTGTCGATCTGCTCGCCCAGCCAGACGATCATCATCGCGCCCGCGGTAAAGCACATTACAATAATAAACCCGGCAAATACGCCGCTGAAGCCCGTGCTGAACTGGACTGCGCCGTAGTTGCGGTTCATGATGTAAAAGGCAACGGATTGAAGTATCGCAAGCCCCAAGGTGAGGTAGCGCGTTATTTTGTTGAGCTTTTTGCGGCCGTCCGCGCCCTCCTTAGACATTGCCTCCAGCGCCGGTATGGCGACCGTGAGCAGCTGGATGACGATGGACGCGGTAATATACGGCGAGATACCCAGCGCAAACAGCGTGGCGTTGCTGAACGCGCCGCCGGACAGGATATCTAAATATCCGAGGAAGCTGCCGCTGGTAAAGAGTGTCTGCAGCATCGAGGCGTCCAGGAACGGCACCGGTATGGAAGCGCCGATCCTGTAGACCATGATGATCGTAAGCGTATAGATGATCTTCTTGCGTATATCCTCTACCTTCCAGGCGTTGCGGATCGTCTCAATCACCTATACCACCTCTGCTTTCCCGCCCGCCTTCTCGATCTTCGCCTTGGCGGTTTCCGAATAAGCCGTTACCTGTACGGTGATTTTTTTGGTAAGCTCGCCGTTACCAAGGATTTTTACGCCGTCCAAGGTTTTTTTGAGCAGCCCGGAATCTATTATTGCCCGGGTATCCACAACAGCACCGTCCTCGAAGCGGTCCAGGTCGCCCACGTTGATGACCGCGTAGGACGTGGCGAAAACCTTGTTGTTGAAGCCCCTCTTCGGGATCCGCCTCTGGAGCGGCATCTGCCCGCCCTCAAACCCGATCCGCACACCTTTTCCGGCGCGGGAGTTCTGGCCCTTATGCCCTTTGCCCGCCTGGGTGCCGTTCCCGGAGCCGTGGCCCCTGCCCTT
>WRLS01000085.1 GCA_009776345.1 Oscillospiraceae bacterium
AGAGGCTTGGGATATGGTACGAAGTGTTCGGTAGCATAAAAAACGCTGCACGCGGATGGATGGACAAAATATCTACTCCGGCCTTGTTATCTGCGCGGACTGTGGAAAACCGCTCCGGTTGCACCGGTCACGGAAGATAAAGCTAAGCCAGTACAGCTTTATGCGCGCCACCTACAAGAATGAGGGAAAGGGCGCCTGTACCGGGCACTACATCAGGCAGAGCCGGATTGAAGCTGTTATCCTGGAAGATTTACGCCGGACACTCTGGTTCGCGGCGTCAAAGGAGCGGGAATTTGCCGAGATTATCAACCGCAAGAACAGCGCCGAAACCAGCTATGAGATTAAAAAAGCGCAACCTGGAGCTGGAAAAGATGCGCCGCAGGGAGAGCGAGTTGGGCAGTATTTTCAAGCGCCTTTATGAGGACAATGTGTTTTTGCGCATCCCCGATGAGCAGTTCCGGATCTTATCCGCAGATTACACAGAGGAACAGCGTGGTATCCAAGAGCAGATACCGAAGGCCGAGGCGGAGATTGAGCGGCTGGAAGAACTCGTAATCAACGTGGACAGGTTCATCGAGAGGGCGAAGCAGTACACAGAAATCAACGAGCTGACCTCGGAATTGCTGCGGACGTTTATCAGCAAGGTGGTTGTCCATGAGCGATCGGAGCACAACTCCAGAACGGCAACACAGAGAATTGAAATACATTACAACCACATCGGCGCGATGGAATACACAGGCGGCGATAGGCTAGAGCAGACAGCGTGACCCCCAAAGCACGATTTGAAAGCGATTATCAGTATACACACTATGTTGTCCTTATGGGGTTAGCAGCGGGCCTTTGTCGAGAAGGTAGCCCCGTGAAAATTTTCGCCTGACAGTAGGCAGCCCGCCGCCGAGCCAATTACTCAGCGGCGGGTTTTTGCTTTAACTATGTTTTGTTGAGGCGCCCCCGTGCGGGATTGCGCAAAACAGCTTGACATCCCGCCGGAAAAGGGGTAAAATGTTATCATAAAATTAAATACCCCCTTATCAAGAGTGGCGGAGGGATCAGGCCCTGTGATGCCCGGCAACCTGTATACGATGTGCAAGGTGCTAATTCCTGCGGTAAAAACCGGAAGATAAGATTTGCATCCCCCGGTTTATCCCGGGGGTTTTTGATTTAAATAAAAAGGAGTGATTTAAATGTCTAAATACCTGTTCACATCAGAATCCGTCACCGAAGGCCATCCCGATAAAGTCTGCGACCAAATCTCCGATGCCATCCTTGACAGCATCCTCGAGCGCGACCCTTATGCGCGTGTTGCCTGTGAAACCGCCTGCACTACGGGCATGGTGCTTGTAATGGGCGAAATTTCCACAGATTGCTATGTAGAGATACCAAAGATCGTGCGGCGGGTGATAGGTGAGATCGGCTACCACGGCGGCGCCCACGGCTTTGACGGCAAGAGCTGCGCGGTAATCACAAATATTGACGAGCAGTCCCCGGACATAGCGCTGGGCGTCGACAAATCATTAGAGGACAAACAGGCGCTGACAGACGCAAGCCACGGCGCGGGCGACCAGGGCATGATGTTCGGCTACGCCTGTGACGAAACCCCGGAGCTTATGCCGCTTGCGATATCGCTGGCGCACAAGCTCGCCCTGCGGCTTACAGAAGTACGCAAAAACGGCACACTGCCGTATCTTTTACCGGACGGAAAAACCCAGGTCACGGTGGAATACGACGGCGATGAGCCTGTACGCGTTGATACGGTTGTTGTATCAAACCAGCATGAAGAGAGCGCAGGGCTGGACCGGATACGCGCCGATATAATCGAAAATGTTATCAAAGCCGTAGTGCCGGAAAAACTCCTGTCGGACACGAAGTTTTTCGTGAACCCTACCGGGCGCTTTGTCGTAGGCGGCCCGCAGGGCGACAGCGGCCTTACCGGGCGCAAGATAATTGTAGATACATACGGCGGATATGGGCGTCACGGCGGCGGCGCGTTCTCCGGCAAGGACCCGACAAAGGTTGACCGCAGCGCCGCATACGCTGCACGCTACGCCGCAAAGAATATTGTCGCCGCGGGCCTCGCTAAAAAATGCGAAGTGCAGATTGCCTATGCTATCGGTGTTGCGCAGCCCGTTTCAATCAATGTCAACACATTCGGTACAGGGGCATATCCCGATGAAAAATTGGCGGAAGCTGTGTCTAAAGTTTTCGACCTGCGCCCCACCGCGATAATCGAAGTACTCGGCTTGCGCAAACCCATCTACCAAAAGCTCGCTGCTTACGGGCATATGGGCCGTGAGGACCTCGGTGTGCTGTGGGAAAAAACCGATAAAACCGACGCATTGAAAGACGCATTGGCATAGGAGGGTGACTGTAAAAAAGTTTGACAATTATCGGTCTTGCGGGCGGCCTTTTTCTAAAATCAGTTTTGCGCATTTGTAAACATCGCCGCAGCCCATAGTAACGACAAGGTCGCCCGCTTCAGCGTTTTCCAGGATATAAGCGGCAATCTCTTCAAAAGTTTCCATGTATACTGACCCCGGGATTTTGTCCGTAAGATCCTTGGCGTATATGCCGTAGGTGTTGGTTTCGCGGCCGCCCATGATTTTAGAGACGACGGTTTTATCGGGGATTGAAAGCGACTGCGCGAAGCTGTCCAGGAGCATTGATGTACGCGAAAATGTAAATGGCTGGAAAACCGCCCAAACTTTGTTATAGCCGAGCTTCATGGCGGCGTTCATTGTTACTTCAATTTCCGCGGGATGATGCGCGTAGTCGTCAACAACTGTAAAGCCATTAACCTTGCCAAGAACTTCAAACCTGCGCCCCGCGCCAGTAAAACCATCCAGCCCGGCAGCGAGCTGATGCGGCTTCACGCCTACTTCAAGCGCCGCGGCACAGGCGGCGACCGCGTTTAAGATATTGTGCCTGCCTATCACCGCAAGTTCAATTGTGCAAAGCTTACCCCCTTTACACATCAAATCAAAGCGGGATCCGAGATTATCAAGCGGCGTAATATTTTCCGGGAAATAATCGTTCCCGGCCGAAAAACCGAAGGACGTGAACCTCATTCCCTCAAGCGCGTTGACAGTGTTTTCGTCATCGCCGTTGGCAATAACGCGCCGCGAAGCATTTTGCGCAAACCGGCGGAAAGCGCTTTTCAGTTCGCCCATCGTACCGTAAATGTCCATATGGTCTTCATCAATATTTAAGATGACGGCAATGTCCGGGCTGAGTTTTAGGAATGTGCGCGCAAATTCGTCCGCCTCGCAGGTCATTACAGTACCGCTGCCGCTTCGCCCGCTCCCGCCGATCAGCGGCAGTTTGCCGCCGATTACGGTCGCAGGGTCAAACCCCGATTTCAGCAATATCTGGGAAATCATGGAAGTAGCGGTGGTCTTTCCATGTGTCCCGGCAACGCAGATGCAGTCGCTGTATTGGCGTGTAAGGTAGCCGAGCATCTCCGACCTTTCTATGATCGGGATGCCACGCTCGCGCGCGCAGGCAAGCTCCGGGTTATCCTGCGCGATTGCCGCGGAAAACACCACAGCATCAGCATTTCCGAGGTTTTCGGCGCTGTGCCCCAAAGTTATTTTTACGCCCATTTCGCGCTCCGCCGCAAGCGCGTCACCCTCGTTGTTGTCGGACCCGGTAATAGTAAAACCGCGCCCAAGCATGATCTGTACGATGGGAAACATACCCGACCCGCCTACGCCGATAAAGTGAAGAATTTTTTTATTCTCAAAAAAACTATTGTCAATCAAGCAAACAACCCCTATAATATAGTTATGGTCTTTATAAGCATATTGTATGCGAAGAGTTAGCCAAGTGCAAGCATTATTATTTTTTTCCGGCTTTAGGCGTACATATTGTACAGGCGGCCCGGTTCTGAATAATTTGCCGTTTTTGGAAAATTATAATACATGACAACAGGCAATAAGGAGGTAAAACATGAACGTCACGGATATCAGGGTCAGGAGGACATTCCAGGACAACAAGCTCAAAGCGCTAGTCTCCGTAACGGTTGATAACGACTTCGCCGTTCACGACATCAAGGTGATCGAGGGCACGGAAAGGCTCTTTGTGGCGATGCCGAGCCGCAAGGACGAAAACGGGGTCTTCCGCGACATCGCGCACCCAATTACGCCGGACGCGCGCCGCGTTTTAGAGGGCAGGATCCTGGAGGCGTACTTCGCCTATTTGGAAGCCCAGCAGGCGGAAGCCGTTACGGCCCCGGCGTTCGCTTCCGAGCCGGAACCGGAAAACCTGTAGACCAGCAAAACGGACCGCCGCCCGCCGGAAAAAATCCGGCGGGCTTCTTTGTGTTTGCATAATTTGGTATATATGTTATACTATACACAGAACATTAAAGGATGTGGGCAGGGATGTTTCGAGAATCGCGGATGTTTACCCCGGTTATCGCGGTTTTAATGATTTTATGCGCTGTCTTGACTTGCATCTCCTTCTTCTTTGACTATACGCTTTTTTTAATCAGCGCTGCGTCCAGCTTTACGGCTTTTACGGTAGTGCTGGTTTTGATGCGCCGATTAAATAAAAAGAGCGCGGGCATCCTGCGGGAGATCGCGGGGGGCATCCAATACACGGGCGAAAACGGGTTTATGGACGCGCCCATGCCTGTAATCTGTATATATGGCGGAAGCGAGGTCATCTGGTACAACAAAATCTGCGCGGACAGCGTTTTCGCGGGGATCGATATGCGCGGGGAGGCGGTTTCGGATGTCCTGCCGCAAATTAACATAAAAGAATCTTCCCCGCCTGAGGGTTACCCGATTACTTTCCAGGAGAAGGAGTACACTGCCTATGTTTCCGCGGCGGGGAGGGACGGCACCGCGATTGCGGTCATCTACCTTATCGATGATTCTTCGCTGAAGCATTTCGCGCGGGAATATCGGCTGAGCCGCCCGACTGTCGCGATTATCACGGTGGACAACTACGACGAGATGGTGCAGAATTTTAAGGAAACCGAACGCGCACAGCTTATTTATGAGATCGAAAACGAGGTTGAGAAGTATTTCTCCCGTCACAGCGGGTTTGTCTCCCGCATAGAGCGCGACAAATTTCTTGCCGTCGTGGAGGAGCGCGGCGTTCAAAGTATAATCGAGGCTAAATTCGATATCCTCGACAAGGTGCGCGGCATACGTACCGGCGGCCATATGAGCGCAACGCTGTCAATCGGCGTAGGGCATGATGCCCCGAGTATGTACGAATCTGAGCTGCTGGCAAAACAGGCGCTGGATATGTGCCTTGGGCGCGGCGGGGACCAGGCGGCGGTCAAGAACGCGAACGGCTATGAATTTTTCGGCGGGATGTCCAAGGGCATCGAACGCCGCACAAAGGTTAAAACACGTATCATAGCAAACGCTTTAGGCGAGCTTATTGAATCCAGCGGCGGCGTGGTTATTATGGGGCATAGGTTTTACGACTTGGATTGCCTTGGGGCGGCTGTCGGGATGCTGAAGGCGGTACAGTCGATGGGCAAACCCGCCACTGTTTGCATAAATAAAGAAAAAAACCTTGTCGGGCCCCTGCTGGCACGGCTAGAAGCCGCCGGGCAGGAGCAGGATTTCCTAGAGCCGAGGCGCGTGACGGAACTGATCGGCCCGGATACATTGCTGATAGTGGTCGATACCCATGTGCCGCATATGCTGGAAAGCCAGGATGTTTTCAAGGCGTGTAAAAATGTCGCCGTAATCGACCACCACAGGAAGCTGGTCAGCTACATCGACAATGCCGTTATATTCTACCATGAACCATACGCGTCGTCGTCGTCGGAGATGGTAGCGGAGCTTCTGCAATACTTCCCGTCACAGCCGCGCCTCACTAAATTAGAGGCCGAGGCGCTGCTCTCCGGCATTATGCTGGACACAAAAAACTTTGTCCTGCGCACAGGGGTGCGTACTTTCGAGGCCGCCGCGTACCTGCGGCGGATCGGCGCCGACACGGTAGAGGTCCGCAAGCTGTTCGCCAACTCAATGGAAGTATACCAGCAGAAGGCAAAGCTGGTCGCCAACGCGCAGATATACAAAGGATGCGCGGTCGCTTCTTCGGAATATACATTTGAGGGCATTATGACCACCGCGCCCCAGGCCGCGGACGAGCTTATGACAATCACGGGCGTAGACGCATCCTTTGTGATTTTCACCGGCAACGGAGCCGTTAACGTGTCCGCGCGCTCTATGGGCGAGATAAATGTGCAGCTCATCATGGAAAAACTGGGCGGCGGCGGCCACCTGACAATGGCGGCGGCGCAGTTCCCGGGCGAAACCGCAGGGCGCGTAAAGGAGCGGCTCATACAGGCAATCGACGGTTACTACAGCTCGCTTGCCCCTCGTACCCCGGACGGCGCGGCAGAAGAACATATTGAATCAGAAAGGGCATGATAAAATGAAGGTTATACTGCAGGAAGACGTGCAAGGCAGCGGAAAAAAGGGCGAGCTTGTCAATGTGTCCGACGGCTACGCCAGGAATTTCCTGATCAAAAGGGGGCTTGCGATTGCCGCAACGCCAAAGGCAATGAGCGAGATGAATCAAAGGCAGGCCGCCAAGGACAGCAAAGCGCAAAGGGAGCTGGACAGCGCGAAAAAGACAGCGGGGGAGATCGGCGGCAAGACGCTTAAAATCATAGCCAAGGCAGGCTCGGGCGGCAGGCTGTTCGGCTCGATCACGAACAAAGAGGTTGCGGACGAGCTAAAAAAGCAGCTTGGCGTCGAGGTGGACCGCCGCAAAATATCCCTTGAAGAGGACGTAAAGTCCTACGGCACATACACGGCGGAGGTCAAGCTGTATCAGGGCGTAACGGTGAAGGTGTACGTATCCGTAAGCGATCAATAACCGCTAAAGGAGTACCCATGGCAGATGTATTTCCAATAGCCCCGCCCGATTTCGCGGGCGGGCAAATGCCGTATAACCTGGAGGCGGAGCAGTCCGTGCTGGGGGCGGTGCTTGTCGATTCCGGCTGTATCTCAACAGTGCTGGACTATGTAAAACCGGAGAGCTTCTACCGCCGTGAAAACGCCGGGATTTTTGAGATTATGGTGCGGCTTTTCGCCGCGGGGCAGGCGCTCGACCATATCACTGTGCTGGAGCAGGTGCTGTCTGAGCGTATTTTCAGCGATGAGGCCGACGCAAAAGTCTACCTTGCGAATTTGGTACAGATACTGCCCTCCACGGCCAATGTCGCGGCGTATGCGAAGATTGTGCGGGAAAAGGCACTGGTGCGCTCGCTGATTATGGCGGCGCGGGATATAATCGAAAACGCGCAGGACGGCGCCTTGGACGCACAGCTGCTCATGGACAGCGCCGAGCAGAAAATCTTTGAGATACGCGAAGGGCGCGAAGGCTCCAACCTGCGCAGGATAGACTCTATATTAGTAGAAATTTACGATAAGCTTCAGCGGCTTTCAGGCGACGACAGGGAGCAGTACACGGGCATCTCGTCGGGCTTTACCGGGTTGGACAGGATACTCACGGGGCTTAACCGCTCCGACCTTATCCTAATCGCATCGCGACCCGGTGTAGGCAAAACAGCATTCGCGCTGAATATCGGTGAATATGTCGCCCGCAGAAGCAGTAAAAAGGTGGCTTTTTTCGCACTGGAAATGAGCAACGAGCAGCTTGTTGCGCGCGTGCTTTCAGGCAGCGCGATGGTAAGGGGCGACAAAATGCGCACGGGGGAGCTTGACGCGAACGATTGGGTGCGCATCGCACAGGCCGCGCGCGACCTTGCGGGTATACCGCTCTATTTTGACGACACCGCAGGCATCACCGTGCCGGAGATCAAGGCGCGGCTCAGGCGCGTGAAGGATTTAGGGCTTGTGATTATCGATTATTTACAGCTTATGTCAAGCGCGTCCCGCTCGGAGAACCGCGTGCAGGTCGTGTCTGAAATGACCCGCGCGCTGAAAATCATGGCGAAGGACCTGAATGTCCCTGTGATCTGCTGCTCACAGCTCAGCCGCGGCCCCGAATCCCGCACGGACAAACGCCCGATGCTGTCCGACCTGCGCGAATCAGGCTCCATCGAACAGGACGCCGATATAGTGATGTTCCTCTACCGCGATGCCTATTACAACAGGGAAAGCGAGGATAAAAACGTGGCTGAGTGCATCATCGCGAAAAACCGCCACGGGGAAACAGGCACGGTGAAGCTGGTGTTCGACGGTGAACACAGTCGGTTTAACAACTTGGAGATTTTCCACAATGCAAGATAAAGCGCTTGAATTTATGCGCGGCGTAAAAATACCGGAAAAAGGCGCCGGGCTGACTGTCGGCGTATCCGGTGGTGCGGATTCCGTTGCCCTGCTGTATTTTTTGCGGGGTATTTGTCAAGAATGGGGTATCGGGCTTAAAGCGGCGCATCTCAATCACAACCTGCGCGGGGAAGAAAGCGCGCGCGATGAAAGCTTTGTCCGGCGTATCTGCGGGGAGTGGGGGATAGGGCTTACGGTAAAATCCGCGGATATCGCAAAATTGGCGGCACAGCGGGGTTTGTCTGTAGAAGAATGTGCAAGGGATGAACGCTACCGATTCTTTCGGGAGGTTTGCGGTAATGGCGGAATAATCGCGACTGCCCATACTTTAAACGACAGCGCGGAAACACAGCTTTTTAACCTGGCAAGGGGTACAGGCATCAAGGGCCTGCGCGGTATACCGCCGATGCGCGGGAATATTATACGCCCGCTGCTGGGTTGCACACGGGATGAAATTGAAGATTACTGCCGTGAAAACGGCCTTGAATATGTCACCGACAGCACTAACAACAGCGATGTTTACGCGCGCAACAGGCTTCGCCGCCATGTTATACCCGTGCTGGAGGGGATAAACCCGGCGTTTCTATGGGCGGCACAGCGCACTGCCGCAATACTGAGCGAGGAGGACGATTTTCTCGAATATCACGCGGGGGTACTGGCAGGCGGGCTTAACCGGGATGACGGCTACAGCGCAGAAGCTTACCGGAAACTGCATAAGGCAATGCAAAAACGTATTTTGCACGTCCTCTGCCGGGAAAATGGCGTCAGCGCACCGGAAAAGCGCATTATGCAAATGGACGCCCTAATTCAGCAGGGGAGAGGGGCGGCACAGCTTTCCGCGAACTGTTTTTTTTCGGTCAAGGATGGGATCTTCAAGTTTACCGAAAACCGGGGACAGGAGATAACCCCCGCTCCCGTATTCATTCGGCTGAAGGTTGAAGACCTGCGTTTAGGCGTAAAACATAATTTGGAGCAAAT
>WRLS01000086.1 GCA_009776345.1 Oscillospiraceae bacterium
CAACTTGGCGGAGCTGCCCTACAATCATCATCCGCTGATTGCAGGCGGCATACTGGAAGCTGATTGCGGCCGGCTTCTGACAGATTTTTTTGCGCAGCTGAGGAAAAACAAGGTCAGCTGCTGTGATTAAGGGTTGGGTTTTCTGACAAAACCCTCTTGAAAAATGCCGCGAAGCCATCGTCACCCTCGGCGAGCTTCTTCGTGCTGTCATCCAAATCGTAATAATATTTACCGCTTTTTATTTCCACGGACAGGCTGTCTATCGGGAAGCCCTCGTTGCGTTTCCCGTGCGGTTTTGTCACGATCAAAAATCGTTCACTTGCAATATCATCGCCCATATGCTCGTAAGCTTGAGTATCGCCAAGCACAAGGCAGATAGCGTTTTGATACCTTGCCGTCACGCTGCCGCCAAATTCGGCGGCGAGCGATGAAAAATATTCAATCGTTTCCTCATCGTTTAGCTCACGCCCGCCGACGCTCCGAACGTGTGCGCCCGGTTGCCGAGCTTCATCAAGCCCGTCAATATAAAGCCCGCTGTCGCAGGAAAATACAGGCCTGCGAAGTTCACGGTAATACGCCCAAGCCTTAATTTTTGCGTTTTCAAGGGGAGTGCCGCCGCTCTCGTCAATGTTAAGCTTCGGGGCGTTCACATCGGCGAGGCTTAGAATCTCAATGCCCAGAGGTTCTATGCGCTTTTTCATAAAGTCGATTTTCGCCTTGTTTGTTGTGCCGTAGATTAGCTTCACAGTACCCTTACCCCTTCACCGAACCCAGCACAAGGCCGGTTGCAAAATATTTCTGCAAGAACGGATATATTATAAGAATAGGGATCATGGCTAAAAACATTTGTGCCGCCGCGGATGTGCGTGCGCTGACCAGCTCGATATAGCGCGCGATGTCGGCGGATACATTTGTAGAGTTGCGGAAGAACGCCTCCACATTTATTACCATAGTTTGCAGGTAGCTTTGCAATGGGTAATTCTGGATCCTGTTCATGTATATTTGCCCGTCAAACCAGCTGTTCCAGTGGGCAACGAAGGAAAACAAGGTCACTGTCGCCAAAGTCGGGGTAGAAACAGGCAATATGATATACACAAGCGTGCGCACATGGCTGGCGCCGTCTACATAGGCCGCCTCTTCCAGTTCCGGGGGCAAAGAGCGCATATAGTTCATGACCACCAGCATAGAGAACACCGGCAGCGCGCCCGGCAGTACCAGCGCCCAGATGCTGTCGATAAGCCCCGTGAACCGCACAATCATGTATGTAGGGATAAGCCCCGCGGAAAACAAAATCGTGACGACAAAGAACCAGGAATATATGCTCCTGAAACGGAAGTTCTCCTTAGATTTGGAAAGTGGATAGGCGGTCAGAATTATAAGCAAAAGGTTGACCGGCACGCCTATTGCCACGCGCTGGATAGATACCCAAAGCGCCCGCATAAAGGCGTCGCCCTTTAGGATGAAATCATAGGCGCTTAAGTTAAAGCCGATGGGCCAGAAGATAACCTGGTTGGCGGCGACCGCATTCTTATGGGAAAAAGACACCGCAAGCTGGTTTATAAAAGGCAGGATGCAAATAAGCGCCGTGCCGACAAGTAAAATACAGTTGAATGCCATAAATATTTTTCGGGATACGGATGTTTGCATATTCATTTTACTCACCCACCTAAAAGATTCTGTATCCGGCAGTCCTGTCCGCCAAATAGTAAGACGCTATGATAAACAGCAGGGACACGATCGACTTAAAGAAGCCCGCGGCGGTACTCAGCGCAAATTGTGCGGATTCAATGCCCAGGCGGAAAACAAAGGTATCCAGGATATCCCCTGTGTCTAGCACAACCGGGCTGTACATATTGTATATCTGGTCGAAGCCGCCGTTTAGGATATTCGCCATCCCCAGGACCGTCATCAGTATAATTGTGCTTTGTATGCCGGGAAGCGTTATGTGCAGCGTCTGTTTCCACCGCCCCGCGCCGTCAATCATGGCGGATTCATACAGCGAGGGATCAATTGAAGTCAGCGCCGCTAAATAAATGACCGACCCAAAGCCGAAGCCCTTCCACACATCCGTGAGAACCATTGTAATGGGGAACCAGAATTTGTCCCCCAGGAAAAACGGTATCTGGATCCCAAGCGGGGACATTAGCAAAGCAACCGCGCCGCTACTGGGGGAAAGCAGGTCTTTAAAGATACCCGCCAGAATAATCCAGGACAAAAAGTGCGGCAGATAAACAAAAGTTTGGATAGAGCGCTTAAAGCCGATATTCGCGACTTCATTGAGAAGCAAGGCGAAGATTACCGGCACTACGACATGCAGGATCATCTTCGAAAGCGCGATGAATACGGTGTTTCGGATTATTGGCCAAAATGTAGGCATTGTGAAAAGCGTCTGAAAGTTTTGCAGCCCCACCCACTCCGAGCCGAACAGCCCGTTTGTAGGGACAAACCGCTGGAACGCGATGCCTATCCCCGCCATAGATCCATAACTGTAAATCCCTACCAAAACTACAGCGGGGATCAGCATAATATGCAGGGGCAGCTCGCGCAGGTTTTTGTTTCGCCTTCTAAGCTTGCTGTTGTTCATGATTTCACCCCAAGCAAACAAATTTATGTTGGTGCAAATATGCGGCGGGAGAGCCTCCCGCCGCATAAAATCTCAAGCCGTCTTACGGATACATGACTTCCAGCTCGTCAAGGGTCTGTTGGCCGCCGTTTGCCAGCCAGTCCGCAACAGCTTCATCAAACGCATCCAAAGGCTTTGCGCCTGTGATGATGTCTGTGAAGGTTGTGCGCAGTATGCCCTCTAAAATAGAGCTGTTTTGGTACCAGATTTCCGGGCGCTCGGTCGACATTACGCTTTGTACGATATGGCCGCTGTAGTCATACAGCGCCACCGCCATGGAGCCGCGCTCAAACATCTGGCCCCAGGTGCCGTAGGCGTTGGGGTTGGTGTCGGTCCCTGCCTCAAAGTTCTTGATCCAGTCGTAATATACCTGCACGCCTGTAGCAAGGCTGTCCCTGTCATTGGCCGCAAGGGCAGGGTGGAGTACATCGGCATACAGCTCTGTTGGGATCGGCACGAACACAGGGCACAGCCTGTACTGTTCATCAGCCCAGAAGTCCTGGAAGTTGTCTGCCTTGTCGCTGGACTCAACTGTGGCTTCGTAGAGGTTGAGTATCTTCATGAAGGCTTCCGGGTGTTTTGTGTTGGCGTTCAGCATGAACATATACTCGGGGCTTTCGTTGGAGTTTATGCCGACTTTGAAATCATGCCCCGCCTGTGTTGGGATAGGATACGGGCGGGTGATGACGCCTTCGGATTCATACACGAAGTTATAGGGGTACCAGGTGCCCCAGTTCATGTGATACATCATGCCAACTTTGCCGTTGGCTACATCGACTTCAAGCGTGCCGCCGTCTTTTACGACAAACTCAGGGTCGATCAGGCCTTCGGCGTACATATCGCGCACAACAGCAAGGGCGTCCTTCACCCCGGGCTGGATCCAGCCAAACTGCATTTTGCCGTCGCTGCCGCGGTAGTAGACATCCTGGCCGCGGACAGGGGCGCCGAACGCGCTTGCCAAACCGGCGATGTTGCCGAAGTTGGATTCATCGAATTTGTTGTTTAAGGCAAAGCCGTAAGTGCTGCCGTCGCCCGAGGTTAATATACGTGCCATTTCGACCATCTCATCGACAGTCTGGGGAGGCTTGCCGCCTGCTTTTTCCAGCCAGTCGTCGCGGATCCACAGATACACCGCCTGGTGGAAGTTGTCCACCATTGACGGGAACGCGTAAAGCCTGCCGTCAATGGACGCGCCCTTAAAGCCGCCCGGCCATTTGTCCTGGTAAGCCTTTACGTTATCCGTGGCGTATTGGGCGTAAAGGTCGGTCATGTCATAAAGGTACCCGGCCTCATATGCCTGTGTGAACCATGTGCGGTCGCTCCAGTTGAAGATATCGGGCAGGTCACCGGAAGCCAGCGCGACATTTATGCGGTTGCGGAAGGCATCGGTGGAAATATCTGCGGAAAAGTAAACTTCCAGGTCGATGTTCAGATCTTCCTTAATCTTGCGGGACCAGCGGTTATCCTCGTATGTATCGCCGTCAAAGAATTTCTGAACCTGCGATGCCTGCACTGCCCATGTGATGGTTACAGGCTCGGCATACGGTGTCAGCGGGCCGTCAGCGACGGGCGCGGGCGCTGCAGCCCCGGAGTTGTTATTGCTTGCGGGTGCCGGTGTACCGCCGCCGGTGCCGCCTGATTGGTCGCCGGATCCGCCGCACGCCGCAAGCCCTGCTACGATCACTAACGCAATCACAAGTGCAAACACGCGTTTATGGATTGACTTCATTTACGTTCCCCCTTAAGTAAACAATTTACTCTATATTAACACACTTGCTACGTGAATGCAATATATTTAGTTTAAAAATATTAATTTTTTGTATGTATTGACATAGAAGCGCATACCATGTTATCATAAATTCGTAAACACGCGTTATTTCGCAGCATTGCAAATGTGTCCGACATGGGGTATACTTAAAGTATCGGGTCAAAGTGAGGGCACGCGCGGATGAAAAAACTCAACAGCACGGAAATTGCAAAGCTTGCCGGTGTCTCGCGCAGTACGGTCAGCCGCGTGGTGAACGGCTACAGTAACGTACCGGACGAAACCCGCGCGCACGTTATGAAAGTAATAAACGAAAATGAATACTACCCGCTGATTTCCGGGCAGCTTATGGCGGGGAAAAAAACCGGTACGCTGGGGTTCTTTTGGGTTGCCAGCGGCAAGATCGCGAATGACATACAGGCAAGCGCGTTCTTTGTGCATATTACGGAAAGCGCCGCCGAGCTTGGCTACCTTGTGCTGACCTGTATTGTAAAAAACCTGTCAGACAGCGAGAATATTGATTGGGTCAAACGTGTTTTTATGCAGGAACGCATAGACGCGGGTATTTTTGTTGGCGTTAGCAATAATGAGCCGCTGGTGGAGGAGCTGATTTCAAAGGGCAAGATCGTTGGCATTTTTGACCACTTCCACCCCGAACGCAACGAGCCTAACCGCATTTCTGTCAATTTTGAAACAGACACAGGCAAAAAGGCAATCGACTACCTGTACAGCCTGGGGCACCGTAAAATCGCGATCATAGACGGCAACATGAACCGTTTTATCAGCATGAAGCGGCACGAAAGCTTCCTGGCGGGGATGCTCGCGCATAATTTGGAAATACGCGCCGAGTGGATGTGCTACGCCGATGTTACCGAATCCGGCGGCTACCGGGCGGCTAAGGCAATGCTGTCCCGGTGCGATGAGCTGCCCACCGCAATCTGCGCCAATAACGACGCCACGGCTTTTGGGGCATATACCGCGCTGGGGGAAGCCGGTATCTCAATCCCGGGGCAGGTTTCTGTTATAGGGATCGACGGCCACGGCAAATGCGAGCTGGTTTCCCCGGCGCTGACGACTTTCGCGTTCAACCACAGGGAAATTTTCTACTCCCTGGTAAAAAGGACTATAGCCGCAGTGGAGCAAAAGCCCGATAACCCCACCACCGAGTTTTTGCCAAGCACACTGGTGGAGCGCGCCTCCTGCCTGCGGGTCATAGATAACGGCAATACATAAAAGAAAGGGAGATTGTTATGGCAGGGATTTTAGGGACCAATACCTTGACGCAAATCGGATTTATCGTAAGGGACATTGAGGCGACAAAAAAGAAGTTCGCGGCACTTTTCGGCATCGAGCCGCCGCCCCATTTCGACGGCGGCAAATACGAAGTTACAGGCACTACCTTTAAAGGCAAGCCCGCCCCGGACGCTAATTGCCTTATGGCTTTCTTTGACGTAGGCCCGGGCATCCAGCTCGAGCTTATCCAGCCCAACGGTGTATCCAGCGTTTGGCAGGATTTCTTGGATGAAAAAGGCGAGGGCGTCCATCACATCGCTTTCCACATTAAAGGCATGGAAGAAAAAATCAAGGTCTGCGAAGATTTCGGCATGAAGCTGGTACAGCATGGCAAGTACGGCGACGGCGGCGGCGAATACGCTTATCTTGACGCATACGGCGACCTGAAATGCCTTTTTGAGCTTTTGGAGAATTATTAGTATGAATATAGTAATTATTGGCGCTACACAGGGGCTTGGCTATGAGCTGGCACGAAAATTCCTCGAAGAGGGGCATATCGTCGCCGCGGGCGTGGTAGAACGCGAAACGCCGCCCGCATTACAGAAGCTTGAGGAAAAGTACGGGCAAAAGCTACGCGTGTTCCGTGCGGATGTGACCGATGACACCGAGCTTGAACAGGGCGCGAAGCTTTGCGCCAGTTTCATGGGTGAAGTTGATGCCTTGTGCAACGTAGCCGGGGTATTGCTGCCCGGTGACCGCGTAAACCTGATCCATGAATGTGACCCCGCCGAACTGCGCAAAACCTTTGAGGTGAATACTCTGGGCGCTGTTTTTACCGCGCGGGCGTTTTACCCTGTCATGAAGCGCGGCGGGATGCTGCTTACTATTACATCAGAGGGGCCGGGCATTAAAAATTGCGGCACCTGGGTGCCCTGCTACGGTTTATCCAAAACCGCGGCTACAAAGGTCCCCGGGATGTTCAACGCCGCGGTTGACGACGTGGATTTCTATGCTGTCCACCCCGGGCGCATGAACACAGAAATGGGGCGCACCACCGCGCAAATCGAAGCCGCCGAAGCCGCCGAAGGCATCTACAGGCTTATGACAGGCGAGATACCGGCATCCCGCGCGGAGTGGTACATAGATTATTTAGGCCGCCCGATGGCGGTGTAACCGTATCTTAGAATAAAGGAGGCATTTCAATGGGTTTCAGGAAGGATTTTGTCTGGGGCGGGGCGACCGCTTCATATCAAATAGAAGGCGCGGCATATGACGACGGCAGGGGCCTGTCTGTCTGGGATATGTTTTGCAAGCAGGAAGGCCGCATAAAAGACGGCTGGAACGGCGACGTGGCCTGCGACCACTACAACCTTTACCAAACAGACGTGGATTTGATGAAGGAAATCGGGTACAAGGCATATCGGTTTTCCATTGCGTGGCCGCGGATTTTACCGGAGGGGACCGGCGCCGTCAATGAAAAGGGCTTGGATTTCTACGACCGACTGGTGGACAGCCTGCTGGAAGCAAATATCACGCCTTATGTTACATTGTTCCACTGGGATTATCCGTATGAGCTGTTCCGAAAGGGCGGCTGGATGAACCCGGACAGCCCGAAATGGTTCGCTGATTACGCCGATATTGTTGCCCGCCGTTTGGGCGACAGGGTGAAAAATATTTTCACCCACAACGAGCCCCAGTGCTTCATCGGCATGGGGTACCAGGACACCGAACACGCCCCGGGTATCCGCTTTCCTATATGGGACACACTTCTTATGGCGCACAATGTCCTGCTGGGCCATGGGTACGCGATACAGGCGCTGCGGGCCGCAATCCCGGACGCGAAGCTGGGCATCGCCCCCACGTGCAGCGCACATTATCCTGATACAGACAGCCCTGAAGATATAGAAGCCGCCCGGAAGGCGATCTTCGATATAGAGCCCGATCGCCCCTTCTGGAGCGTTTCTCTTTGGAGCGACCCTGTTTTTAAGGCGGAATACCCGAAAAAGCTATGGGACCTGTTCGGTCAGCATATGCCGAAAATCGGCGCCGACGATATGAAAATTATCAGCCAGCCTTTAGATATCTACGGCCAGAATATTTACAACGGCCAAGCAATCCGCTCAGACGGCAAAGGCGGCTATGATTTTGTACAGCGCCCTTGGGGCAACCCAATCACCGCGGCAAAATGGCCCATCACCCCAAAAGCCCTGCGCTGGGGACCGAAGTTCATGTTCGACCGTTACGGAAAGCCGATCTATCTCACCGAAAACGGTTTGTCCTGCCAAGACGCAGTTTCGCTGGACGGAAAAGTCCACGACCCCAACCGCATTGACTTTTTGCACAGGTATTTAAAAGAGCTGCGCAACGCGGCGGATGACGGCGTGGATATCCTCGGATACTTCCACTGGTGCGTCACCGACAACTTTGAATGGGCGAAAGGCGCTACCGAGCGCTTTGGCATGATCTACTGCGATTTTGAAACCCAAGAGCGCATATTAAAGGATTCGGCGTACTGGTACCGTGACGTAATCCGTGCAAATGGGGAGAATTTGTAGGTATGGGCAGACGAGTTTTAGTTACGGGGGCAGGGCGCGGGCTGGGTTTTGCCCTGACGGCGCTTCACTTGGCGGCGGGCGATGAGGTCTACGCGTATGAATACGCCCTTTCCGATGAGCTTGAAGCATTGAAAATGTCCCACGCTGGACGGCTGCATATTTACAAGTGCGATATCGGCAGCACGCAAAGCGTGGAAAACGCCATGTCCGCGCTTGTGGAAAAAGGCGGGCAGCTCGACATCATCTATAATGTCGCAGGGCTGTACATACAGGGCGAGCGGGAAAAAGGGCTGGCGCAGACCGATTTAGACGACGGGATGGATATGTACAATGTGAACGGCGTTGGATTGCTTCGGGTCTGCAAGGCGGCGTTCCCTTTGATCGGCAAGGGGACGCTGGTGGTGAACATTACATCGGAAGCCGGCAGTATCACTGCTTGCGACCGGGCTTTTGAGTATATGTACTGCATATCCAAGGCGGCCGCAAACATGGCGTCTAAGCTTTTGTCAAATGAGCTGCACCCATTAGGCGCCAGGGTAATATGCATCAACCCCGGATGGATGCAAACACAAATCGGCGGCGAGCGCGCCGCAGATTCGCCGGGTTCTATCCCCCCGGAAAAATCCGCGAAAGATATTTTAGGCATTGTGGGCCGCATTGACAAAATCCCCCATAGCCATATGTTCATGTGGCATCACGGCACACTGCTGCCGTGGTAACTAAACAATTCATAATTCGCAAATGCATAATTCATAATTAAAACAAAACCATGTACGGACGGTCGAGGGCGACCGTCCGTATTGTTTTATGCAATTCGGTACAATGCGGGCGGGATGACCCCGCCCCTACGGCACAACATGATATTACGTATTTTTGCCCCCTTCGCGCACGAAGGGGGTGCCGTCCGCAGACGGCGGGGGTTGTCCAATAAATCGCC
>WRLS01000087.1 GCA_009776345.1 Oscillospiraceae bacterium
GGGGTTCGGGGTCTCCCCGGCGCGCTTTGGTTACTTTGCCGCGTTGCAAAGTAACAGCCCCCGCGGCTTGAGCGGTGAAAAATAACCGAAGATGAAATCGTGTTAAAAACCACCCCGGCGCTTCGCGCCACCCCTCCAAGGAGGGGAATTTCGGGCGGGATGACCCCGACCCTACGGCCTTCGGCAGGATTCAGGTTTTAGGATTTAGGTTTCAGGATTAAGGAAGGGAAGAAATTTGTCGTGCCGTCCTTTTCCTGAATCCTTATTTCCTGAAACCTGAATCCTGCGCAGCCGCTACATTATCGCCGTAACCGTCCCGCCGCCGATCAGCAGCTCTGTATCGGCGATGACCCTGTCGACATACGCGGTGGTGGTGTAAAACGGGATGCCGCCGTTGTACGTGATAAACGCACGCCTTGCGGGGCCTTCATAGAAGGACACCACCTCCGGCGCGCTGCCGTCGCTGTAGCGGTAGGTGTATTTCAGCAGCGGCACGGGGCTATCGGGCAGCGGTTCCTCCGCAGGGGCGTCAAAACTCGCGGAAAGTATATTCTGGTAATATCTGCGGAAGCTCTGTATATCCAGCTCGTCCCCGCCATACGTTACGACAAGGTCCGCGCCCTCGCCGCCGTTCAGCTCAAAGACATATCTGCGCGAAGGCGTTTCTACGATAACCTCGGCAAGACTGTCTATATGCGGCAGGACAACAAGCTTTGACATAAGGTCATGCCCTGTGCGCTCCAGCCAGCCTGCCCTGTCGGCGGGCAGCTTGTAAACCAGCGGGGACTCGCTGTGAATCATGTAGATATTGCCGTCCTCATCGGGTTTTGTTGCGGAAAGCTTAAACGGCGAGATGCCCATCTCCTCCGTTGGGTTCAGCTCCAGCGTGGAGTAAGGCTCGTCCAAACCAAACCGCGCGATATCACTTTCTGTCCCCGCAACCTCCGCGGCGATAAGCCCGTATGCCATCAAAATATCGGGCTTGCCGAAGGTAAGGTCAAGCTCCGCGCTCATCGGGCCGAAGGTCAGAAGATGCGTGGCGAACATTGACTCGTTGTATTCGCTGACATAAATCGGATCCGGCCGCAGTGACCCGCCCAGAACCGCGCTTGTGAAATCCATACTCTCGCGCTGTTCGGGGTCGCCGGGGGTTATCATGCGAAGCATAAGCTCCAGCGGGCTGTGGAAAAGGTTTTGTATGTTTGCCGTCGCCAAAAGATAGACCGTGCCTGTTTCGTTCGTGGCGTAATGGCCCTCACTGCCGGGGGCGGCGTTGCCGATAATCATCCGGTCCTTGGAGCCGTCAGCGCGCGTTATGTCCACCGTGACAGACGGCCTGTTCAGCCCGAAGGGCGCAAGGTCCGCGCCCGCTTCCGCAACTATGGATTTTGCGAGGAGCTTGTCGGAGTTTGTCGAAAGCGCGGAAAGCAGGTTCATGTTGACGGGATAGCCCTCATAACCGGCGAGGGTGTAGCTTTTTACCGTGCGCCCGTCCTCGGTTTCCGTTTCATCCACTACCAAGGTAAAGCCGCCCTTGGCGTTTTGCACCGCGATTTCCCGCGCGGTCACAGGCTCTTCACCGCCCAGGATATGGTTCAGGTAAAGCGTAGGCGAGGACGCGGGACCGGTACCGCTGTCCGGCTCTGTCCTTTCCAGAAAATACAGCGCCCCCGCCAAAAGCCCGATTACAAGCACGGCAGCGCCGATGCCGATATATTTTTTACCCATACAGGCCTCCTCTATTTATGCCTTCTGCGCAGCCATACAACAATGCCGAAAGCCAGCACCAGCACCGGGAATATAATCGCCAGCACAACCGAAATGCCTATAACCTGGTTTGCCGTAATTGGCAGCTGGCGGTATTGTATTGTTTTGCTCTGTATCACTACAACGTCATCGCGCCCGGAAAGGCTGTGTACCAGCCCGAGGATATATTCGGAGTTCGCAAGGCTTGTCTGCCCCAGCAAATAGCCGTCCACAAAGGTTTCCGAGCCGCCGGCAAGCACCGTGGAGGTCAGCAGGTCAAAGCGCTCATACCTGCTTTTTTGCGCCATCACAAGGGCAGGTATCGGGCCTGAGGGGCTGTCGGGCATCCAGTCCTCTTCGGCGTCGGGCGGCATGACCCCCGCGCCGGCGGAAAACTGCATAAGCTGCGTTGTCGCGACACTGCCCCTGCTTTCAAACAGAATCTCAATCGGCCTTGAATTTGCCATTGCGGGATAGATGCGCTTTTCCCTTACACTGCGGGAAAGCTCCTCCTCCGTATAATCCGCGATCGTCATAAACGGGTTCATGTGAAAGAGCCTGGAAAAATCGGTTTCGTAGACAACGCCGGGGTTTATCTTTATTCCCCATTCCTCCAGCAGCGCGTCCAGCACGGGGAGCCTGTCCGGCTGTGCGGCGGACGCGAGATAGAAAAGCATCCTGCCGAGCTGCTCGTCGTTGTGCAAAAAGGCGTCGAGCTTGCGCGCCTCATTTTCCGAGATATCGCGGGACGGGGCGTTCATCACCGCGACAACCGCGTCCGGGTGTATTTCCTCGGTCATAAGGTTTTGGTAAATTATCTCGTAGTTGTTCGTTTGCAGCAGTGCCGCGAAATCCTCTGCGGGCATTTGGTTATGGCCGCCGAGTATGCTCACGATGACCTTCTTTTCGGAGGTTACGTTCAAAATCGCGGAGGAAAGCGCCTGTTCCGCGCGCGAGGACGTTATGCCGGTGCGCATATTCTCGTCTGTCCGCGTGTTAAAAAGGTCAGCCGCGGTCAGCAGCGCCGTGCGCCCTTCGCATTCCACCAGCACATTCCCGGTATCCAGCGTCAAGGCGGGGAAGCGCGTTACAAACGTGGGGTCCCTTACGATATCTACATAGCGCAGGGTTATGCGCGGCTGCTGCTGCGCGTAGCGTTTTATGACCTCATTCGCCTGTATGAAATACTGCCCGCGGGATACAAACGCGTCCTCCTCGGTTAGGACATAGATGTTAACGTCCTTTTCCACCGCGCGCAGGAAATCCAAGGACTCCCGCGAAAGCGTGAAAACCCCGCCCTCGGTAAGGTCCAAGGTCATGTTATATCTTTCAGACAAGGCCGTCGCCACCATATTCGCGATGACCACCAGCACAACAATTAAAATCGTGAAAACCGTCGCGGCCGTGCCATGTCTGAATTTTCGGCTTTTAAAAAAATTCATGATGCGTCCCCTTTCTTATGGCTTTTATGCCCAGCGGCGTTTTTCCTGCGTGCGAACTGTTAGAAAGATAAACACCGCGCATACGCTAAGGAAAAATATCGCCGCGGAAAATTCAAATATGCCGGAGGAAAACCCCGCGTAACGCCGCATAAAGGATATCCCCGCAAAAAATTTCATGAGCGCAGGGCTGGTAAACGCCCCGGAAAGCCCTTCCACCAAAAGAAGCGCCAGCGCCACGGCAAACGCCCCTACAGCGGCGATTACCTGGTTTTCTGTCATGGAGGAAATAAACATACCGATGGAAATCAGCGACATCCCCAGCAGCAGCAGCGCCGCGAAATTCCCCCAGATAAGCGCCCAGTTCGGCGCGGCGAACACCGCCACCACAACGCCGTAGACAATTGTGATGGACATCCCCAGCACAAACACCAGCACCGCCGCAAAAAACTTGCCCAGCACCAGCGACGTAAGGCTTATCGGCGCGGTCAGCAGCGCCTGGTCGGTTTTATGCTTTATGTCCTCCGAAAACAGGCGCATTGTAAGTATCGGGATGAGAAACATCACGATTACAAGAAGGTTGGAAAACACAAGCGATATATCCGTGCTTTGCATCATAAGCACATTGGCAAAGAAATAGAAGCCCGAGAACACATAGAACACCGCAAGAAAAATATAGCCAATAGGGGACGAGAAATATGCCCCAAGCTCCCGCCGTATAATTGCTGCCATAATAATTACCCCCAAAATAGAAATTAGAAAATAGGAATTAGTAGGGGCGAGCATACGGTCGCCCGCAATTCCCCTCCTTGGAGGGGTGCCCGAAGGGCGGGGTGGTTATTGCTCCGCTTCATCCGCCGCTTCACCATCCGCGCCGGGATCCTCTGTGCTTTGGATGTAGCTTTTTTTGTTGCTTTCGTCGGTTAGCTGCAGGAAGATGTCCTCTAAGCTAAGCTCGCTGGACTTCAGCCCCAAAATCGCCCAGCTTCTCTCGGCAAGCCGCTTGAAGGCCTCGCGGCGGATATCCGCGCCCGGCTCCGCCTCCATCGAGAAGTCATACGCGCTTTCCTCCCGCACGCCCAGCTTGTCCACACGCAGCATCCCCGGGATTTTCAGCAGGAGCTTTTGCACATCGTCCTCCGGCCCGTCCACGCGGATTGTAAGCTTATGGTCTGTACTCATCGCCCTGGAAAGGTTGTCCGGCGTGTCATCCGCGATAATTTTCCCGTTGTTTATTACCACCACGCGCTCACAGGTTGCCTGTACCTCCGGCAGTATGTGCGACGACAATATTATCGTATGCTTTTTGCCCAGCCCTTTTATCAGGTTGCGTATCTCGATGATCTGCTTGGGGTCAAGCCCGACTGTCGGTTCATCCAAAACCAGCACGCCCGGGTTGCCGAGCAGTGCCTGCGCAAGCCCGACACGCTGGCGGTAGCCCTTGGACAGGTTTTTTGTCAGCCTGCCGTAGACATCGTCAATGCGTACATGGCCGCAGATCTCCTCGATATGCTTTTGCTTGGAAACGCCGCTTACCTTTACTTTTTTAAGGTCATACATAAAGGAAAGGTATTCCTTTACCGTCATTTCCAAATAAAGCGGCGGATGCTCCGGCAAATAGCCGATCATTTTTTTTACGGCGATGGGGTTTTCAAAAATTTCCGTGCCGCCCACCGTAACCTCGCCCTCAGTAGAGGACGAATAGCCGGTGATAATATTCATGGTGGTGCTTTTGCCCGCGCCGTTCGGCCCCAAAAAGCCCAGTATCTCGCCTTCTTTTACGGTAAAGCTGATATTGTCCACCGCGGCTTTGGCGCCATATCGTTTTGTGAGGCCCTTTACCTCGATCATTGCGTTACCTCCCTATTTCAGCTAACTATATATATAGTATGCATATTTTTAAGGAAATTTCAACAGGAAAATGCAAATACTTCCGAAATGTTGACAAATCCCCCCATACGAAATATAATTTCACAAAGGGGTGGGATTTGTGATAATAGGCATACCGAAAGAAATAAAGGCGCAGGAAAACAGGGTCGCCGTGCTTCCGTCCGGGGTTATGAGCTTTACAGAAGCGGGCCATACGGTTTATGCGGAAAAAAACGCGGGGGTAGGCAGCGGCTTTTCCGATGAGGAATATGTCCGCGCGGGGGCGGTAATCCTTGACACGCCGCGGGAGGTGTACGCGGCCGCCGAAATGATATATAAAGTAAAGGAGCCGATCGCGCCCGAATACCCTTACCTGCGCGAGGGGCAGATTTTATTCGCGTACCTGCATCTCGCGCCGGATACAGAGCAGACCCGGGCGCTTGTAAAATCCGGCGTTACAGGCATTGCGTATGAAACCGTACAGCTCGGCGATGGCTCTTTGCCGCTTCTCGCGCCGATGAGCGAGGTCGCTGGGCGGATGTCTGTGCAGGTCGGGGCATATCTGCTGCAAAAAATAAATAACGGGAGCGGCGTGCTTCTCGGCGGCGTGACGGGGGTAGAGCCCGGCCACGTCGTGATTATCGGCGGCGGCGCGGTGGGCTTGAACGCCGCTAAAATGGCTGTGGGGCTTGGCGCGCGCGTGACGATCCTGGATCTGTCAATGGCGCGCTTGACTTATCTCAACGACATTCTCCCCGCGGGCGTGGTTACTCTGGCGTCAAACGGCTACAATATCGCAAAATCCGTATCGGAGGCCGATTTGCTTATCGGCGCGGTGCTTCTTCCCGGGGAAAAAACAGGCAAGCTGGTCACGGAGCAAATGATAAAAACCATGCGCCCGGGTTCGGTCGTCGTCGATGTGGACATAGACCAGGGCGGCTGTATAGAAACAATCGACAGGCTGACAAACCACGAGAACCCGTATTTCATAAAGCACGGCGTTGTGCATTACTCCGTGCCGAATATGCCGGGGGCTGTCCCGCGCACCTCGACCTTTGCGCTGTCCAACGCGACAATGCCGTATGCGCTGTACCTGGCGAACCTCGGCCTTGAAAAAGCCCTGCGCGAAAGCCCGCCGCTGCTCTGCGGGCTGAATGTATACAAGGGCAAAATCACAAACAAAGCCGTCGCGCGGGCACAGGGGCTGGAATATGAGCCGGTGGAATTTTAAGCACGATAAAGCGTCCGTCCGCTCCCCGGGAAAAATCAATTTGACCTTGGATATCACCGGGAAAAGGTCGGACGGCTATCATAATATAGAATCTGTAATGCACAGCATCGGCTTGTGCGATACCGTCAGCTTGAACTTTTGCGGCGGCGGGCAAATCCGCGTTTCCTGCCCGCACCCCGATGTGCCGGAGGATGAGGATAACATCGCATACAGGGCGGCGGAGCTGTTTTTTTCGCGCATGGAAATACCGATGCGCGGCCTGCATCTGCATATAGAAAAAGCCCTGCCGGTACAGGCGGGGCTTGCGGGCGGGAGCGCAAACGCCGCCGCCGTGCTTGTCGGGCTGGACTTTATGTGCGGGACGGATCTGACTCTCGAAAAGCTGATGGCGCTTGGCGCGGAGCTTGGCGCGGATGTACCGTTTTGCATCGCGGGGGGCTGTAAGCTCGCCCGCGGAAAAGGCGAATTGCTAACAGACATTACGGGGCTTCCGCCCTGCACACTGCTGATCGCAAAGCCAAAAGACGGGGTAAGTACAGGACAGGCGTTCGCACAATACGCAAAATACAACGGCACACTTCGCCGCCCTGATAATCCCGCAATGCTCCGCGCATTAGAAAGCGGCGTTTTAGCCGAAATCGGGAAATACATGATAAATGTTTTCGAGCAGCTTGTCCCGATCCCGGAAGTGCGGGAAATAAAAAAAGCCATGCTCGCCAACGGTGCCGAAGGCGCTGCCATGACCGGAAGCGGGAGCGCCGCCGCCGGTATCTTCGCCGAGGAAAGCGCGGCGCGTTTTTGCGGCTCGCGGCTGAAAAACACAGCGGCGGAAATTTTTATCACAAGCCCATGCCAATACGGCGCGGAGGTTATCCGCGCTATTTAAACTTGTCAATCAAATAGAACACGCCGTACATCAGCCCGTATAATACAGGCTGGTGCAAAATATAAATCAGCAGCGTATGCTTCCCTATACGCCCGAGAAAACGGCACCGCGGGCGGTAGAAAAACCATGGCGTGCTGCCCTCACGGAAAGCCGTGCCGATATATGCCCCCGCGAAAAACAAAAAAGCCCAAGGCAGCAGCGGGAAATAATCCGCCGAATAAAACCCGGAATGCGGGAACCCGAGGAAAAACGTATACGGACTGCTGTATAAAACCGCGGGAAGCCGAAAAAGCTCAAGCCCGAAAATCCCCAAATGCCCTTTCGGCACGCCCCACGACACCGCAAAAAGCGCAAGGCAAACCACAAGCCCCAAAAACCCGGAAACCCTGTCTATTTTCCCCGCCGGGTTCATAATGCCGTAAAGGACCATGCAAAGCCCCAGCATATGCAGCACGCCGAATAATATAATCTGCCCGGGCATAAAATACCACGTCGCCAAGCTCATGCCCATCGCGACCGCGAAAACAAACAGCCCGCGTTTTATATTCCCCCGCGAAAACCTGCACGAAATGCCCGCAAGCGTAATAAACCCGCAGCAGATAAAAAGCTGGAGCGCATTAAGGGGCGCGCTGTAAAACGGGATTGGCACGCCGAATAAAAACGTAAGGTTATACAGCCCGTGATAAATAACCATGAGGACGAGGCAAAGCCCCCTCAGCTCGTCGAGAAGCACGACCCTTTGCCCTGTACCGCGTGAACGCATTTGCCCGCCCCCTCTGTTTTGCAATTACTGCGGTATATAGCTGTCTATAACCGCCCTTGCGTTATCATTGTCCGAAGTCATCAGCATTATGACATACTCGCCCTGGTCATAGATTATAGCGTCCTGCGCGATGCCGTGCGCGCCCAGTATATTATAGTTTACAAACTCCGCCACGCGCCTGTCCCTGTAGAAATACAGCGCCGCGCGCAAATTCTCCCTAAGTGAAGCGTATGGCTTGATTATCGCGATATCCGCAAGCCCGTAGCGCGGGTCGGACCGGTAAAAATACGCTTCGGTGAAATACGCGGGCTCCACCCCGGCAACTTCCCTTATCTGGTCATCATCCAGCTTCCTCGCCGAAAACTCCTCAAAGGAGCTGTAAATTTCCGCAGCCGCGGCTTCGGGCTCCGCTTCCTCCGCCACCCTGCGCGCGGGGCCGCGGTCTTCTTCATCCGGCGCGGGGACAGGCGTGCTACCGCCCGCCGCATCCCCCAAACAGCCCGGGGCGGCCATAATCAGCGCCGCGCACAATATAATCGCCGGGAGCTTTATATTCATACGGATTTCGATCCCCTTTTTTCCGGGCATAAAACATTTGGCAAAAATACAAGCCCATGCTAACAATAGCATAAATTGCCGTGACGGTCAAGCTTAGCCGGGTTTCAGGTTTCGGGAAATAAGGATTCAGGAAAGGACGGCACGACAATTTTCTTCCTTTCCTGTATCCTGAAACCTGAATCCTAAATCCTGCCGAAGGCACGCCACTATCTTGCCCCCTTCGCGCGCGAAAAGGGGGGCGCCCCCCCCCGGCGGGGGGGGGCGTCTCCCCGCCTGCCCCCCCCCGGCACCC
>WRLS01000088.1 GCA_009776345.1 Oscillospiraceae bacterium
GGTGAAAAATAACCGAAGATGAAATCGCGTTATAAACTCCCCCTGTCACTTCGTGACATCCCCCTCAAGAGGGGGACTTTGCCTCCCTCTCTGAGGGAGGTGGCGTCCGCAGACGCCGGAGGGAGTGACGGGCGGGATGACCCCGCCCCTACGATGCAATTTAGATGATTGTCGGTAATTTCGGGCGGCAGGTTGCCGCCCCTACAAGTAAAACGATAAATTTTGTGCAATATCACATTCATGCGTTTGCCGTAGCTAAACGCTAACCAACTCTTTCCCGCATTTCATCAAATTACGGCACCCTGTTTCGGTGACAGCCACAACATCCTCTATCCTCACGCCGAACCCGCCCGGGAGATAAACCCCCGGCTCCACGGATAAAACCATCCCGGGGGCCAGCACGGTTTCATCCCTTTTGCTAAACCGCGGCTCTTCGTGTATCGCCAGCCCCAGCGAATGTCCCAGCCCATGCCCAAAGCATCCCCGGAAAGGCGAAGCGTCAATGATATCCCGCGCGGTTTTGTCGATATCCTTGCAGACGGCGCCTGGCTTTACCGCGTCCAAAGCGGCAAGCTGCGCTTCCAGTACAATTTCATAGGCCTCGCGCTGTTTTGCCGTCACGCCGCCGACCGCAACCGTCCGCGTCATATCGGAGCGGTAGCCGTTCACCGTACAGCCGAAATCGAAAATGATGAAGCCGCCCTCCCCGATTTTCCGCCCGCCGGGGACAGCGTGCGGCATTGAGCTGTTCGGGCCGCTTGCTATAATAAACGAAAACGCCGCTTCCTCGGAGCCGTTTTTGCGGGAATACATCTCCATATCAAGTGCGATCTGCGCCTCCGTCATCCCGGGGCTAAGCTTTCCGAGAATATAATCGAATGTCTTTTCCGCAATTTCCTGCGCCGCCGCGATGCTTGCGATCTCATCGGGCGATTTTACCGCGCGCTGCTGTGAGATAAGCGCGCTCAAGCCGCTGTCCGCAGGGATATTTACACCCGGCAGCATATCGCCAAACAGCTTGTAGCTTGCCAGCGTGGTCGTGTCGCCCTCAAGCCAAAGCGTTTTTATGCCGTTTGTTTTCAGCAAATCGGCGAGCTGTTCGCACAGCTTGTCCTGCAAAATAACCTCAAAGCCGGTCAGTGCGGACTGCGCGGCTTCGATGTAGCGGGAGTCGATGATGAACCACCGCTTTTCCCGCGCCGCGATTATCGTGCCCGCCGACGACGGAAATCCCGTGTAGTACCTGCGGTTAAGGTCGGAGCGGATCATCACCCCGTCAACCTCACCGGGCACCTGTTTCATAAGCTTGTCTAATCTTTGCGCCATTACAATACCCCTATTTCAAAATCATTCGCTCGATTTTGCGCTTCAGCCGAAAAAACGGCCCCGCCTCCGGTTCCATGGGCGTGACGAAAATTGACATACAGCCAAGTAAATTCCCCGCTATAATATCCGTGAAGATTTGATCGCCCACCATCGCGATGTTCTTCGGCGAAAGCCCCAGCCTTTTTGCCGCCCTGTAAAGCCCGAAGGTCAGCGGCTTGCACGCCCACGCGGTAAAATCCAGCCCCAGCCCCTCGGCGAACGGGCGCACCCTTTTTACGCTGTTGTTGGAAAGCAAAATCAGCCCTATGCCCTGCTTTTTCATATCACCAATCCAGGACAGCACGGCTTTATCGGGATCGGGATTGTTGTGCGTGGTCAGCGTATTGTCCACATCCAGCACCAGCGCGCGTATCCCATGGGTACGCAAAAAATCGGCTGTGATATCCGTAACCTTGCCAAATCTGGCGGCGGGATGAAAAAACGGCACTAGACCACCCCGTTCTGCTAAAGCTTGAGCGGGCCGCAAAATGCCCGCCCGCTCATACAATCTTTGCTTATTTGAATTTGCGCTTGCGTGCGGCCTCGGACTTTTTCTTGCGCTTTACAGAAGGCTTTTCGTAGTGTTCGCGTTTGCGGACCTCCTGCAATACGCCGGATTTTGCGCACTGCCTTTTAAAACGGCGCAGGGCGCTGTCCAAGGACTCGTTATCCTTGATCCGGATTTCTGACATATCTGTTTCCCTCCCCACGCTCAAAGCCGGAGTTGGGTCAATCCCATATACGGAATAAACCTGCAGGGGACATTGTATAACGTCCGCCCTAGAGCTTGTTTAATATCTTTTCGTGGATGGTGTTTTGCGGCAAATTTGATGCACCGTAAGGAAAAAACGCAAAGGAATACTATATGTATTCCTGCGGCTTTTGACGCAACGGGGCGCAAATTTGACCAAAAGACCGCCGTGTAAAAGATGTTAAACAGGCTCTTAAGACATTATACCCCACAAAATCACAAATGTCAAGATACAACTATATTTACAAGCTTGCCCGGGACAAAAATTTCTTTTACGATATTTTTGCCGTCTATTGCGCCGGCGATTTCGGGCGCGGATTTCGCCAAAGCTATCACCGCTTCCCTGTCCGCATCCGTGGGGACATCTATGCGCGCGCGGATTTTTCCGGATATCTGCAGCGCGATTTCAACCGTATCGTCCTTGCATTTTTCCTCGTCAAACCCGGGCCAGCTTTGCAGCGCCGCCATGCCACCCGGTCCCATTCTCTCCCATATTTCCTCCGCGATATGCGGCGTGAACGGGCAAAGCAGCAACAGGAATATCCGCAGCTCGCCTTTTGTGATGCTTTTTTTCTCGTAGATATCGTTGATTAGGGTCATCAAAGCGGCGATTGCGGTGTTGAACTTTAGGCTTTCGATATCCTCGGTAACTTTTTTTATCGTCTTATGGAATTTGCCTTCAAGCCCCGGGCTTAAACCACCCGCGCCCGAAACAATATCCGCAAGCCCCCAGACACGCGCAAGGAAGCGCTCACAGCCGCGGATAGACGCGCCCGACCAAGTCGCCGCCTTTTCAAAATCGCCGATGAACATCTCATACAGCCGCAGTGTATCGGCGCCGTATTGGCGTACAACTTCATCCGGGTTTACAACATTCCCGCGGGACTTGCTCATCTTCACGCCGTCCTCGCCCAGTATCATGCCGTGCGATGTACGGCGGCTGTATGGCTCCTTCGTGGAAACAACGCCTATGTCAAACAAAAACTTGTGCCAAAAACGCGAATACAGCAAATGCAGCGTGGTATGCTCCATGCCGCCGTTGTACCAATCCACCGGCATCCAGTATTCCAGCGCCTCTTTCGATGCGATCTCATCGCTATTGTCCGGGTCGCAGTAGCGCAGGAAATACCACGAAGACCCCGCCCACTGGGGCATGGTGTCGGTTTCTCGCTTGGCAGGAGCGCCGCAAACAGGGCAGGGGACATTCACCCAATCGGTAAGCGCGGAAAGCGGCGACTGCCCATCGTCTGTCGTCTGATAGGACTGCACCTCCGGCAGCATCAGGGGAAGCTCGCTTTCATCCAGCGGGACAAAGCCGCATTTTTCACAGTGGATAATCGGGATAGGCTCGCCCCAATAGCGCTGGCGGGAAAATACCCAGTCGCGCAGTTTATAGCTCACTGTAGATTTGCCCTTATCATTATCTTCAAGCCAGGCTGAAATTTGCTTTTTCGCTTCTGCAACGCTCAAGCCGTCCAAAAAGCCGGAATTTACCATTGTGCCGGTTTCGATATCTACAAAGGCTTCTTTTTCGATATCGCCGCCGCTTACAACTTCTATAATCGGCAAACCGAATTTTCTTGCAAATTCCCAGTCGCGGCTGTCATGCCCCGGCACCGCCATAATCGCCCCTGTGCCGTAGGACGCAAGCACATAATCCGATATATAAATGGGGATTTCCTTTTCCGTAACCGGGTTGATTGCCGTAACGCCGTCTAAACAGACACCGGTTTTATCTTTTGCTACCTCTGTGCGCTCAAAATCGGATTTTCTCGCGGCGGCATCCTGATACGCTTTTATTTCAGCCGCATTCGTCAGCTTGCCCGCCCATTTTTCCAGCAGCGGGTGTTCGGGGGCAAGCACCATGTAGGTAGCCCCGAACAGCGTGTCCGGCCGCGTTGTGAACACGGTGATAACATCGCCCTCGGTTGTCCCGAAATCCGCGTTCGCGCCTTCGGACCGCCCGATCCAGTTTATCTGCTGGGTTTTTACGCGCTCCACATAATCCACGCCGTCCAGATCGTCGATCAATCTTTGCGCGTACTGCGTTATGCCCAGCATCCACTGGCTTTTTACCTTGCGCACAACCTCGCCAGAGCAGCGCTCGCACACGCCGCCCACGACTTCTTCATTTGCCAGCACGACTTTACAGGATGTACACCAGTTCACCGCCATCTCTTTTTTGTACGCCAGCCCTTTTTTGAACAACTGCAGGAAAATCCACTGCGTCCATTTATAATAGGCGGGGTCGGTTGTATCCACTTCCCTGCCCCAGTCAAAGTTCAGCCCAAGCGCCTTTATCTGCGCACGGAACTTCTCTATATTCTCACGCGTCACCACAGCGGGGTGTATGCCCATTTTTATGGCGTAATTTTCGGTAGGCAAACCAAACGCGTCCCAGCCCATCGGCAGCAGCACGTTATAGCCCTGCATCCTGCGTTTGCGCGCCACGATGTCCATTGCCGTGTACGGCCTGGGATGCCCAACATGAAGCCCCTGCGCGGAAGGGTACGGAAACTCTACCAACGGATAAAATTTTGGTTTTGAATAGTCGTTTGAAGCCGCGAATATCTTTTTTTCGTCCCAGATATCCTGCCACTTTTTTTCGATCGCCTTGAAGTCATATTTCATTTTTGCACCCCTAATACTTGACATAATAATATATCACATAGACCCAGCTTAACAGCCCATGGACTATCGCCCACGGGATCGATTGCCACGCGGTATACGAAATGACCATAGCAAGGCAGGAGCCGAAGGATATCCCGGCTTTAACCGACGAATTTACAATTTTTTTCTCCGCCACTCAATCACCCTCCGCTATAATCCCGCCGATGTCAACCTGCGGCGCGTCCGCCCAAAGCCTCTCCAGGCAGTAGAAATCCCTGGTTTCGTGGTAGAAAATGTGAACGATCACGTCACCGTAATCCAGCAGTACCCACATGGCGGATTTTTCGCCCTCCACGCGCTTCGGCTCAATGCCAATGCCGGAAAACATATCCTCAAGCTCCTCCGCGAGCGTCTTCACCTGCGTGGAACTCATGCCGGACGCGATCACAAAATAATCGCAAATCGCCGTAAGCTTCCCCACTTCCAGCACGGTGATGTCCCTTGCCTTTTTATCGTCGAGAGTTTTTACGGCAAAGCCCATTATTTCATTAGCAGTCATGTTAATTTCCCTTTCTTTTTGTATCGAAGTAATTATACGCTTCCAGAGTGTCTTTTGTCCCCGAATAGTTTTTTATGCCCCATTTTAGAAAAACATACATAGCTTCGTCAAGCGATTCATCTGCCAGGGCGCGGTAGTTTTCCGCTTCTTTATATTTTCTGTCAATGGATGTGCCGTCTGCCAGATAGATTATTTTTTCCAGCTCAGTCATATTTGCGCGGCCTGTTGTGTGATAACGTATGGCGCTTATAATATCATCGTCAGTTATCTTAAAATGGCGCTTTACAAACTCCGCGCCGCATATGCCATGCCATACAGCGGGGTGCTTAAGGGCAGCGTCATCCAAAATTATACCACACTCGCTTAAATATTTCAACTGCGCGTTATTTTCGGCGTCGCGGTAAATATCGTGCAAAAGCCCCGCCAAGGCGGCTTTGCTTTCATCGGCGCCGTGTATTCGCGCCAAGTGTACCGCGCGGTCCCGTACATTTCTTGAGTGGGCAAGCCGTTTTTCGCTCAGCATTTCGGTCAGCGTTTTTTCATAAACCGCGCTTAAACCGTAAAGCCCATGCAGGCGGATATACTGCTCAACGGTATACGGCACCATTTCACTAAGGCTTTTATTTTGCGCGGCGGCACTGCGTACAGCGGTTGACGAAAGCGGCTTCGGCGGTATCTCAAGCACGGTACTGCGCGCGCCGAGGTTTTCAAGCACCTCCCGATGCGCGGTAAGCTTGCTGTACTGCTCATGCTCGCGGGCAGCGGCACAAAGCACGGCGTCCCCGAAAATACTCTCAGGGCAGCGCCACGACTGCACTGTCAAAAACATATCCGCGCCCATCAGCAAATAAAGCCCCGCGCCGGGATACTCACGGCGCAAATGCCCGAGGGTCAAATAGGTATAGCTTTTTTCCTGCCGGGAAATCTCCCAATCACTCACATCAAGCAAGTCACAACCTTCTGCGGCAAGGCGGCACATATTCAGCCTGTCGGAAGGGGGCGCAAGCTCCGCGGAATCTTTATGCGGCGGCGTATAGACAGGGACAAGCAGGACCTTGTCTAACTCAAGCCGCCGCGCAAATTCACGCGCCAAATACAGGTGGGAATTGTGGATGGGGTTGAATGTGCCGCCCAGTATCCCCAGCTTCATGATTTTTGCCCGAGGGTGATTTTCGGGTCCTTTGCGCTTTGGCGGAACAGCACAAAGCGCGTGCCGACTACCTGCACGATTTCCGCACCGGTGCTATCCGCCAAAAGCCGCGCCGCTTCCCGCGCGGTTTGCGGGCAGGTTTCCAGCACGCGCAGCTTGATAAGCTCACGCGCTTCAAGCGCCTGGTCCACTTGGGCCGCGGTGCTGCCGCCCACGCCGGATTTCCCCACCTGCAATATTGTTTCCATCGGATTGGCAAGGCCGCGAAGATACGCCCGCTGTTTGCCTGATAACATTATAAGCCTCCGCATTTATGATTGTATACAAAGCATACATCATATCCCGCGCAATGTAAATACATCATCCTATTTTCTAATTTCCATATTGACATACTTGTCTGTTTGGTATAATATAACAATATGTAGTGTTGCAAATGGGGGGTTGTATGTATAAATCCTTGAATCTCGGGCTTTTGGGCGTAAAAGCGGACGGCTTTGAACACGCGCTGTCTTTGGCGAAGGCGCATGGCTTCGGCGCGGTGGGCTACAGCCCCGCGGATTTAACCGCGCAGGGGCTTGACGGCTTTGCGGCGCAGGACCTCATGGGGCAGTACGGCGTTATAATCTCGGACTTCGGGCTGCCGGTTAATATCACAAGCAAAGCGGCGTTTGACGAAACCTTTCCGTCGCTGGAAAAAACCGCGCGGATGGCGGCTTCACTTGGCATACGCCGCTGCTGTACCTGGATGAAAAGCTGGTCGGACGAGCTTGACTATGCCGAAAACTTCGCATACCACACAAAAATGCTCCGCACAATAGCTTCTGTATTGGATGCCTACGGCATACGTTTCGGGCTTGAATTCCTCGGGCCGGTGAAGCTGCTTTCCAACGGCAAGTATCCGTTCATACATACGGCCGATAAAATGCTTGAGCTTTGCGACGCCGTCGGCACAGGGAACATCGGGCTGATGCTTGATGCCCACCACTGCTATGCCTCGGGGCTTTCGGGCGGCGCTTTCGCACAGTATATACGCGCGGAAAAAGACATTGTGCTTGTACATTTAAACGACGATAAACCGGGCGTGGCGTTAGAGGATATTTCAGACTCGCCGCGTTTTTATCCCGGGGAGGCGGGCGGCGGCGCAAACGATTTGCCCGCTTTTATGCGCGCGCTGAAAGATCTCGGCTACACAGGCCCTGTTGTTATGGAGCCTTTCAGCGAAGGTCTGAAGGTAATGCCCGGGCCGGATGAAATTGCTGCGGCGGTGTCCGCGGGCATGGATTCAGTCTGGCAGTAGTATATTTTTTTCATATCATATCACGGCGCGGTACTCCGCCCCGTGTGAAAGGATGGTTAGAAAATGAGCATCAAACCGGTAAAGATCGGGGTAGTAGGCAGCGGCAACATCAGCTACACCTACCTCAACACGCTTACCAGCGGCTTTTCGGCGGTGGAGGTCGTCGGCTGTTCCGACCTTATCCCCGAAAAGAGCAAGGCGCGCGCGGAGCTTTTCGGCATCCGCCAAATGACCACAGAGGAGATCCTGGCAGACCCCGAGATCGAAATCGTCCTGAACACCACCCAGCTCTGGAACCACAGCCATATCACAAAAGCGGCTTTGGAGGCGGGGAAGCACGTCTACTCCGAGAAATCCATGGACCACACCATTGAGGGCGCGCGGGAGAACTACGAGCTTGCCAAGAAAAAGGGCCTGCTGGTCGGCGCCGCGCCGGACTGCTACATGGGCTCCGCCTGGCAGACAGCCCGCAAGCTGATCGACGACGGCTACATCGGCATCCCAATCCTCGCGATCTCCATGTGCCTGAGGGGCTACGGCGGCCATGAACGCGGCGGCTGGCCGGCAGGCTTCGTGCCAGACCCGATGATGGGCGCGCACGGCACAACAATCCCGTTCGACATGGGCGGATACTACATAAACGCCCTTATAAACCTGTTCGGCTCCGTCAACCGTGTAAGCGGCTATTCCAAGGTCTTTACGGGCGACAGGACGTATTCCAACACGCTCAGCCCCAACTACGGCAAAAAAATCGAGGCAAAGGGCGGCGAGAACATCTCCTTCGGCGCGCTGGAATTCGATAACGGCGTGTACGCCTCCTTGATCCTCTGCGGCGAAGCATTCAGCCCGGAAGTCCCCAGGGTCGAAGTTTACGGGACAGAAGGCTACCTTACCTTGCCCGACCCGAACCTCTTCGGCGGATGGCACAACCAAGTTTACCTCAACCGCAAGGGAAGCGGCGATGAGCGCTTCAATGTGCCGTTTACGCACGGCTTCGGCGATACAGACCCTGCGGTACCGCCCAAGAGCGGCAAACCCGA
>WRLS01000089.1 GCA_009776345.1 Oscillospiraceae bacterium
ATGAAGGGCACAAGGCTATGCGGCTTGTCGAAATGGGGGTCCGGGGTCTCCCCGGCGCGTTTTGGTTACTTTGCCGCGTTGCAAAGTAACTGCCCCCGCGGCATGAGCGGTGAAAAATAACCGAAGATAAAATCGTGTTAAAAACCACCCCGTCCGGCTACGCCGTCCACCCCTCCAAGGAGGGGAATTTACGGGCGGGGATGGAACCCCGCCCCTACATCCCTTCCTAAATTCTGAATCCTAAATCCTAAAACCTGCCGAAGGCAAAACACCGGATTGAGGTCACAAAAAGTGAAAATCAACAAACTCCGCCTCTACAACTACAGAAATATCACCGCCATGGAATTAGTTCCGGGAAATGGGGCTAATATCATATATGGGGACAACGCGCAGGGGAAGACAAATATCCTTGAGGCAATCTGGCTCTTTTCCGGCGCAAAAAGCTTCCGCGGCGCAAAAGACACAGACCTTCTGCGTTTCGGGCAAAAAAACTGCTCCATAAACATGGATTTCACGGCGGGCGGCAGGGGGCAAACAGCGGCAATAACAGTAGAAGGCAGTGTAAAAACAGCATCCCTCAACGGCATAAAGCTCGCGGGGGCGGCAAAGCTTGCCGGGCAGTTCTGCGCGGTGCTGTTCTCGCCCGACCATTTGCTGCTGGTAAAGCACGGGCCGGAATACCGCAGAAAGCTCATGGACGAGTCACTTTCACAGGCATACCCGAAATACGGCGCGGTGCTGGACAGCTACCAAAGGATACTGAAACAGCGCGCAAGGCTGCTAAAGGATGTTACAATGAATACATCGCTTTTTGACCTGCTGGATGTCTGGGACAAAAGCCTGATAGACTACGCCGCGTACATCACGGTAATCAGGGCGGCGTATATAAACAGGCTCACAGAACACGCGCGGGAAATCTATTCCGGGATCTCGGGCGGCAAAGAAAAACTCGAAATAAAATATAGATTCAGCGGCGGTCCGACACAGGCGTCCTCACGGCAGGAGATGAGGGAATATTTAGAGCAGGCGGTAAAAAAAGCGCGGCGGGAGGATATCGCGCAGGGCAGGACCACAATCGGCCCGCACAGGGACGATTTAGATATCACAATCGGTAATGCGGCGGCAAGAAGCTTCAGCTCACAGGGCCAGCAGAGAAGCTGCGTCCTCGCATTAAAACTCGCGGAATGTGCGCTGCTCGAAGAGAGAAGCGGCGAAGCCCCAACAGTCCTGCTCGACGATGTAATGAGCGAGCTTGACGAAAGCCGCCGCGCCTACCTTCTCAACAAACTGCACAACAAGCAGGTGGTAATAACCTGCTGCGATGTGTCCATGTTCTCGGGAATGGCGGACGGGGAGGTTTATAACGTGAAAAACGGCAGCTTAATTGAGAATTGAAAATTGAGAATTGAAAATTACGGTATCGCTACGCGATATTTTCTAAATTCGTCCGCGTATGCGGACACCTTCATTATCCATTCTCCATTATCAATTCTCAATTAAAGAAAGGTGTTTTCGCTTTGTATTTATACCTCGGCAGCGAAACCGTAATAAACACAAAAGACATCATAGGCATATTCGACCTTGACAACGCCTCCACCACGCGCGCCACAAAGCTTTATCTAACGGCAGCACAGCGCAACGGCGCGGTTGTCAACGTAACGGACGACCTGCCGAAAAGCTTTGTTGTCTGCGAAAAAAACAGCAGGCCAAAAGTCTATCTCTCACAAATCTCCCCCGCCACGCTGAAAAAGAGGATGAGATATCCTTAAAAGCTGCGGAAGGCAAAATACCAAAATACCAAAACACCCGTCTTCAAAGCGGCTTGCCGCTTTGAAGACACCCTCTTTAAAAAAGAGGGTACGTCCTACGGTTGCTTTGCGATTTTTAATGAAAGAATATATCTTATTGTAGCTTTACCCTCTTTTTTAAAGAGGGTGGCGCGAAGTGATTTATCGCTTCGTGACGGGTGTTTTGCCTTCGGCAGGATTTAGGTTTCAGGAAATAAGGATTCAAGGAAGGGAAGAAAATATATGTTTCGTCCTTTTCCTAAAACCTGAAACCTAAATCCTAAAACCTGCGAAGCCCGGGGTTCCATCCCCGACCGCGAATATACGATTCAACTTATAAAGAAGGGGCAAGGCAAACAAACATGTCTGAAAACACACAAACACAGGACCGCGAAATAACCGGCTACGACGCCTCCGATATCCAGGTACTCGAAGGCCTGGAGGCTGTCCGCAAACGCCCGGGGATGTATATCGGCAGTACGGGGGAGCGCGGGCTTCATCACCTTGTGTATGAGATTGTAGACAATTCCATCGACGAGGCGCTTGCCGGGCGCTGCGACAGGATCGAGGTCAAACTCCTCCCAGGCGATATCGTCGTTGTGTCGGACAACGGCAGCGGCATACCGGTTGGCATCCAGCAGCAGACAGGCTTGCCGGCGGTTACGGTCGTGTTTACCGTCCTTCACGCAGGCGGGAAATTTGGCGGCGGCGGATACAATTATTCAGGCGGGCTGCACGGTGTCGGCGCGTCTGTTGTAAACGCGCTGTCCGAATGGCTGGAGGTCGAGGTCTGCGACGGCAAGCACCGCTATTACCAGCGGTTTGAGCGCGGGACTCAAGTAGCCGATTTAGCCGTGATCGGAGAAACCGACAAAAAAGGCACAAAGGTCGCGTTTAAGCCCGACCCGGAAATTTTTGAAGGCACGGAATTCAACCACAGCACCTTGCTGGAAAGGCTGCGCGAGCAGGCATTTTTAAACGCAGGGGTGAATATCATCATCGCGGATGAGCGCGAAACGGGCGAGCCTTTGGTGACACAGCTTATGTACGAGGGCGGGATCGTCAGCTATGTTGACCATCTCCACAAACGCAGGGACGCGAATGTCCTGCACAGCAAGGTCATACATTTTTCCACAGCGAACATACACGGCGGTGGAGAAGTTGCCATGCAGTACAACGATTCCTACAACAACGTGATATATTCCTTCGCGAACAATATACACACGGGCGACGGCGGCACGCACGAGATCGGCTTCAAAAACGCGCTTACCCGCGTGATGAACGACTACGCCCGCAAAAACGGCATCCTAAAAGAAAAAGACCCTAACCTTTCCGGCGACGATGTCCGCGAAGGCCTTACCGCGATCGTGTCCGTAAAATTGCAGGACGCGCAGTTTGAAGGCCAGACCAAGGGCAAGCTGGGCAATACGGAAATGCGCGCGCTTGTAGAAGGCATGACCTATGATAAGCTCACGACTTATTTCGAGGAAAACCCGTCCGTCGCAAAAGCGATCCTGGAAAAAGCACAGGGCGCTTTCCGCGCGCGGGAGGCCGCAAAAAAAGCAAGGGAGCTTACACGCAGGAAGTCTGTGCTGGAATCGGGCTCGCTCCCCGGTACGCTCTCGGACTGCATCAACAAAGACAATGTAGACACGGAAATATATATCGTGGAGGGCATCTCCGCGGGCGGCTCGGCAAAATCCGGGCGCGACAGGACCTTCCAGGCGATACTGCCGCTTAGGGGCAAGGTCCTCAACGTGGAAAAATCCAGGCTCGACAAGGTCTACAGCAATGAGCTTCTCATGCCCATGATCACGGCGCTGGGCTGCGGCATAGGCGACGACTTCGACCTTGAGAACCTGCGCTACGGCAAAATAATTTTAATGGCGGACGCGGATGTTGACGGCTCGCATATCCGCACGCTGCTGCTTACGTTTTTGTTTAGGTTTATGCGGCCGCTGGTGGACGCGGGCCATGTGTTTATCGCGCAGCCGCCGCTTTACAGGATCGGCAAGGGCAAAACAATACGCTACGCCTACAACGAGCGCGAGCGCGAAAAATACACCGCCGAGCTAAACCCGGAGGGCACCGCAAGGCTGGATGTCCAGCGCTACAAGGGCCTTGGCGAGATGGACGCGGAACAGCTTTGGGACACAACAATGAACCCCGAAAACCGCGTTATCCTGCAAGTTACGCTAAGCGACGCGGCCGAGGCCGACGAAATTTTCACAATCCTCATGGGCGAAAAAGTCCAGCCCAGAAGGGAATTTATAGAAACCAACGCACGGTATGTGAAGAATCTTGATATATAGCCTTACGGCAGGAATAAGGTTTTAGGTTTTAGGATTTAGGAAAGGAAGAAAATTGATGTATCATCCTTTTCCTAAAACCTGCGCAGCAGCGTAGGGGACGGCGTCCTCGACGTCCCGAAATTAAAATTAAAATCATATGTGTGCCGTAGGGGCGGCAATCTGCCGCCCGAAATTACCACAATGCTATATTCAATGCACTGTAGGGTCGGGCTTCCATGCCCGACCGCAGGATATTCGTTACGCTTTGACGGGCGGGGATGGAACCCCGCCCCTACGGTCTTACGGCGGGATTAAGGAAGGGAAAAATAATATATTGGCAATGCATACACATTGTGATATAATAAAGCTAAAGGAGTTGATACTATATGAAAACCGCAAATTATAACATCCGTATTGACCCTGTTATAAAAACTAAGGCGGAAAAAACCTTTGCTGAATTTGGGCTTAATTTAAGCGAAGCCATAAATGTCTTTTTGCATATGTCTATCAAACAATGCGGCTTCCCGTTTGAAATCCGTGAACCAAAATTAAAGGCCGAAACCCTGCTGGCTATGCAGGAAACTCAGCAGATTTTAAGCGATTACGAAAACGGGCTGCGCACTGCCCGGCAGTTCACCAACGCAAAAGAGATGTTTGAAGCGATGGATTTAGAGGACAAAGTTAATTTATAAAATAAGCAAAAAAAGGCTAATCCTTGTTTTTACAGCAACCGGCACCCATGCGGATTTATTTGAATAGAATTTGGATAATAGCGGAGGAAAATAACACAATGAACGACAGCATTGAAACAATTGCCGAAAATGTATTGACGCAATATCCCGTGAAGCGGGCGGCGTTTTTCGGTTCAGCCGCGCGCGGGGATATGTCAATGCAAAGCGATATAGATATGCTGGTCGAATTTCTGCCCGGCTCCCGCGGGCTTGATTTTTTTGGGCTCAGGGCCGATTTGGAAGAAGCATTTGGCTGCCATGTAGATTTGATAACATGGAACGCCCTGTCAAAATCCAAACCCGGGTTCAAAAAGGCTGTTGAAAGCGAGGCAAGGCTGATTTATGGATACTAGGGCGCGGAATATTTTAGAGCATATGCTGGACGATTGCCTGGATGTAATAAAGTTTACAGATGAAATTGAAAACGCAGAGGCCTTTGCCGCCAGCCGGCTTTACCGCAAAGCCATTGTCATGTCCATTTTAAATATCGGTGAGCTGGCAAAGATTCTCCCTTTAGAATTTAAATCAACATATAACGCCATTCCATGGAAGAAAATCGCGGGTATGCGGGATATCGCGGCACACGGTTACCATACGATGGATGATGATATTATATGGGACGTAGCCATTCAATCAATCCCCGAATTAGCTGAATTTATACAGGAACGCTTGAAAGACGCCTATTTCTCATTGTAGCTTTTAAAGACACAAAGCCACAAAGGCAAGTAGGCGCAAACCTAAAGTAGGGAGCGACGCCCGGAAGCGCCCGCGCACGTAATAACAGCGGAAAAAGTCTTTAGATATTCTTTTATTCCTAATACCTTTTTTCGCGTTCGAGACCTGGAGCTCGGCTCGGCTGAGCGATTGGGCGGATTATAGGACAAAGCATAGACGTGCGCGATGAAAGGCACGAAGCTATGAGATTTGTCGAAATGGGGGTTCGGGGTCTCCCCGGCGCGTTTGCTTCTTTGCGCGCGCAAAGAAGAGCCTCCGCGGCTTGAGCGGCCTTCGGCAGGATTTAGGTTTTAGGATTGAGGATTTAGGAAGGAAAAAAATTGTCGTGTCGTCCTTTTCCTAAAACCTGAAACCTATATCCTAAAACCTGCGGCGCTCTGCGCCGCCTGCCACCCCTCCAAGGAGGGGAATTTCGGGCGGGAAAACCCCGCCCCTACGGCCTGCGGCAGGATTAAGGAAGATCAGAACCCAAAAATGAAGATAACAGGAGAAAACTATGTTCAATCAGTTTAGGGACGACGAACGCGTTGTGCAGGTAGACATCGGCGATGAGATGAAGGACTCCTTTTTGGATTACTCCATGTCCGTCATTGTATCACGCGCGCTCCCCGATGTGCGCGATGGGCTGAAACCCGTCCATAGGCGCATACTTTACACAATGTACGAAAACAACCTGACTCCCGACCGCGCTTACCGCAAATGCGCGGACACAGTCGGCACAACAATGGGCAGCTACCACCCTCACGGCGACCAGAGCATCTATGACGCTTTGGTGCGGCTTGCCCAGGATTTTTCCATGCGGTACCCGCTGGTGGACGGCCATGGCAACTTCGGCTCCGTGGACGGCGACCCGCCCGCCGCGCACAGATACACAGAAGCGCGCATGACACGCCTGTCCCAAGGCCTTCTGACAGATATCGACAAAGAAACCGTGGATTTCCGCCCCAATTACGACGACAGGCTCGAAGAGCCGGTTGTCCTGCCTACAGGCTTCCCGAACCTGCTTGTAAACGGTTCAATGGGCATTGCGGTGGGCATGGCGACGAATATCCCGCCGCATAATTTGGTTGAGGTAATCGGCGGCATAAATGTCCTGCTTGATAACCCGGACGCCTCCCTTGACGAAATAATGGAGCATATAAAAGGCCCGGACTTCCCGACCGGCGGCATCATAATGGGGCGCACGGGAATACGCGCGGCATACGCCACCGGGCGCGGCAGGATAACCTTGCGGGGGCGCGCCGAAATAAAAGAAAACGAAAAATCCGGCCGCGTGCAGATTATTATAACGGAGCTTCCCTACAATGTTAACAAAAAGCGGCTTATTGAGCATATGGCGGAGCTTGTAAAGGACAAGCGCATTGAGGGCATATCAAACATAAACGACTACTCCGACCGCAACGGCATGGAAATTGTAATAGACCTGCGGCGCGACGCCAACGCGCAGGTGATCCTGAACCAGCTTTACAGCTTCTCACAGCTTCAGACTACAGAGGGCGTGATAATGCTGGCGCTGCACAACGGCCAGCCGAAGATCATGAGCCTTTCGCAAATGCTGCGGCATTATATAGATTTCCGCTGCGAAGTGATCGAGCGGCGCACAAGGTACGAGCTGCGAAAGGCAATGGAGCGCGCGCATATTTTAGAGGGCCTTGTAATCGCGCAGGACAATATCGACGAAGTGATTGACATTTTCCGCACGTCCCCGACAATCCCCGCCGCAAGGCAAAGGCTCACGGAGCGCTTTGGGCTGAGCGACGAGCAGACCCAGGCAATTTCGCAGATGACGATGGGCAGGCTTACCGGGCTGGAGCGCGAAAAGCTCGAGCAGGAGCTTGCGGACATAAACCTAAAAATCGCGGAGTACGAGGAAATCCTCGGCGACCGCGAAAAGGTCCTCTCACTTATCCGCGAAGAGCTTGATGTACAGCGCCGCCGCTTCGGTGACGACCGCCGCACGGAAATCATGGCCGTCAGCGGCGAAGTGGACATCGAGGACCTCATCCCCGTGGAGGACTGCGTAATCACGCTCACACACTACGGCTACCTGAAAAGCCAGCCGATGGATATCTACAAGACGCAAAGGCGCGGCGGCAGGGGCATCTCCGGCATGAACCAGCGCGAGGAGGATTTTGTCGAGGAGCTGTTTGTCGCGTCCACCCACGACTATGTCATGTTCTTCACAAGCCGCGGGCGCTGTTTTAGGCTGAAGGTCTACGAGATAGGCGAATCCAGCCGCGCGTCAAGGGGCATGAACATCGTAAACCTGCTTGCGATAGAAGCCGACGAGAAAATCTCCGCAATGATAAAAGTAAGCCAGGACCAAGAAGACGGCTACCTTGTCATGATGACAAAGGCGGGGATTATAAAACGCACGCACCTGTCCGCGTTCAAAAATGTACGCAGGAACGGGCTGAACGCCATAAACCTGCGCGAAGGGGACGAGCTTTGCGGGGTAAGGCTCACCTCCGGCATTGACGAAATTATCGCCGCGACCAGAAACGGCTTGGCGATCCGCTTTATGGAAACCGACGCGCGGCCGCTCAGCCGTAACGCAACGGGCATCATCGCCATAAGATTGAGGGACGGCGACGAGGTTGTAGGCATTGCCCGCGTGCGCGAAAACGCCACGCTGCTCACTGTATCGGAAAACGGGCTCGGCAGGCGCACAGAGCTTTCAAGCTACCGCGTACAGTCCAGGGGCGGCAAAGGCATCATCAACTACAACGTCCGCAAAAACGGCTATGTCGCGGGCATAAAGGTCGTGGACGAGGACGACGACATAATCCTGATCAGCGACAGCGGCATTATAATCCGCATCCCCGCCTCGCAGATAAACATTGTCGCCTCCCGTTACGGCGGCGGCGTAAAAGTAATGCGCCTGGAGGACGGCCGCCGCGTGGTCACGCTGGCGCGCTCAGCGAAAGAGGAGGAAGAAGCAGCAGCAGAAAGCATCGGCGAAGCGGAGGACAATTCATAATTCATAATGCACAATTCATAATTAAAAAAACGCCGCCGCCCGAAATTCCCCTCCTTTGGAGGGGTGGCGCGTATGCGCCGGGGTGGTTCCAAATAGGCACAAAACCCATCACCACTTCCCT
>WRLS01000090.1 GCA_009776345.1 Oscillospiraceae bacterium
CTTCGATTTCTGCGGGGGGTCGCGGGGGTTCTTAGGGGGCGAGCGGGGGCAGCGGCCCCCAGCCCCCTGAGCCGCGTTTTTCTTTGTTACTTTCTTTTTGGCGGCGCAAAAAGAAAGTAAATAATTGCGTCGCGAAGCGCGCTGCTGTAGCCGCGCTGCAAAGTAACAGCCTCCGCGGCTTAAGCGGTCTTCGGCAGGATTGAGGTTTTAGGGATGAGGATTTAGGAGGGGAAGGAAATTGTCGTGTCGTCCTTTCCCTAAAACCTATAACCTAAATCCTAATCTCTGTTTGGTATGGTATACGCATACAGTTTATGTTATACTATACAAAAACACAAAATGGAGCGGCATATGAAAATTGGCACAGGGGTTTCGCCCAGTATGCGCAGGGCGGTACTGGTCGTTGACGACAACCCGACCAACCTGCACTTTTTGCAGGAAATACTGAAAAATGACTACAATGTTTACGCTTCGCCTTCCGGGGAGCGGGCTTTGCGTTTCCTGGAAAAACACAGCCCCGACCTTATCCTGCTGGATATTGAAATGCCGGGGATGAACGGCTACGAGCTTATAAAGCGCTTGAAGGGCGACGCGCGCCTGGCCGATATCCCCGTAATTTTTCTGACCGCGCTGGAAGGGCGCGACAAAGAGCAGGAGGCGTTTTCGCTGGGGGCGCAGGACTATATACTTAAACCGATATCGTATGGCGTTGTGCTTGCCCGCGTAAGGCTGCACATGGATTTACTGATGCACAGAAAGAACCTTGCGCATCTGGTGGAGGTTAAGACGCAGGAGCTTCTTAAAACACAGAACGGCGTGCTTGATATCATCAGTAATATGACCGCCTACCGCGACAACGAAACCGGCGCGCATATCATGCGTACCACGTATTATTCCGAGGCCATCTGCAACAGGCTTATCGAAATACAGGAGCCCGGCTATCGGATAACCGCGGATTTTGCCGCAAACATCGCGAAATCCTCAAAAATGCACGACATCGGCAAGATCGGCATCCCCGACGGGATCCTGCTGAAGCCCGGCCGCCTGACCCATGAGGAATTCGCGGTTATAAAACAGCACACTGTTTTAGGCGGGAAGATAATGGATGAAAGCATAGAGGAGCTGGGCGGCGAGACTTCACTGTTTTTGTACACGGGGCGCGATATTGCGCTGTACCACCACGAAAAATGGGACGGAAGCGGGTACCCCAGCGGCCTGAAGGGCGCGGAGATACCGCTTTCCGCGCGGATTATGGCGATTGCCGATGTTTATGACGCGCTTATTTCAAAGCGCCCGTATAAGCAGCCCTTTACCCATGAAGACTCGGTTAAAATTATAGAGGGGGATTCCGGCAGCCACTTCGACCCTTTCCTGATTCAGTTCTGCGCCCCGGTTTTCCCGCTGTTCTCGGAAATCGCGGACAGGTACAGGGATGAGCATTACGAAACAAAAATGCTAAACTGACCCGTTATCCGCCCCTGTAGGGTAAATAACAATCCTGCCGTCCTCCGCCTCAATGCGGACCTTGTCCTTTCTGCCGATCGAAAGCCGGGTCAAGTAATCCGCGGGTATCTGCACCCTTCCCGAACGGTCCACCACCGCCAGCTCGATCTGCTCCTCCTCCAAAGACGCAAGGGACGCTATGTCGGTGAGTTTCCCCGCGCGCATAATCTCGCCCGAGGTTTTGCCGTCGCGTATAGCGACAACCCTGTCCACCATTTTCGCGATGCCGGGGTCGTGGCTTACGATTACGACTGTCACGCCCAGCTCGTCCCGCAAATGCGCGAACATCCCCAAAATGCTCTGCGATGTTTTGGAATCCACCGCCCCGGTAGGCTCGTCCGCCAGCAGGAGCGCGGGCTTGTTTATCAGCGCGATTGCCGTGGCGACACGCTGCTGTTCGCCGCCGGAAAGCTCCCCGAGCTTGTTGTTTTTGCGATCTGAAAGCCCCACAAGCTCCAAAAGCCGCGCGGCGTACTGTTTATCCAGCCTGCCGCCGATCCTTCCGACCAGCTCGACATTTTCGCGCGCGGTCAGGTACGGGATTAAATTTCGGGCGTTGTTCTGCCACACAAAGCCGACGGTGCCGCGCTTGTAAGCCGCGAGTGCCGACCGGCTTATTTTAAGCATATCGCGCCCGTCCACCGTAAGCTGGCCCATCGTGGGCGTGTCCAGCCCGCCAAGCATATTCAGCAGCGTGGATTTACCGCTGCCGGACGCGCCGATTATCGCCATAAGCTCCCCGCGCCGAACGGTAAGGTCAAGCCCTGCGAGCGCCATGACCTCCGTGTCGCGGGTTTTGTAGATTTTTACAAGGTTGTCACATTCGATCATCGTATAATCATCCATTATAGGCCCTCAATTATTACCCCGTCCTCCAGCGTATAGACCCTGTGCCCCAGCTCCATCAGCGCGGGGTTGTGCGTGGTCATCACAACCGTGATTTTTTCTTTTTCAATCAAATCAAGGAAAACCTTTACCACCTGAAAGCCTGTCTGAGTGTCAAGCTCGGCGGTGGGTTCGTCCGCGAAGATCACGCGCGGCCGGTGCGCGATTGCCCGCGCGATTGCCACACGCTGCTGTTCGCCGCCGGAAAGCTCCGAGGGCATATGCGCCGCCCGTTTTGAAAGCCCCACAACCGCCAGGCTTTCAGGCACGCGATCCCGCCGCTCCCTATAGCCAACACCTGCCACGCGCATGGCGAAATCAACATTTTCCGCGGCTGTCATATGCGGCATCAGCGCCAGCGACTGGAATATCACCCCGAAGTTTTTGCGCCTGCACGCGTCCCGCCTGCTGTCCCCCGCGCGGATAAAGTCGTCCCCGTCAAAAAGCAGCCCGCCGCTGTCCGGCCTGTCCAAAAGGCAAAGCTGGTTGAGCAGCGTGGTCTTGCCCGAACCCGAGCGCCCGCGCAAAATAGTCAGCGTGCCTTCATCTGCCTGTACAGACACGTTGTTGAGCGCGTAAAGCTCCCTGCGGCCGACGGTGTATTTTTTTGTAAGCCCGCTTGCTTTTATCAGTGTATCCAACCCGCTAATCCTCTCCAAGCTTGAGAACTTGATCCACCTTCATTGACCGCACCGTAACCGCCAGCACCGCAAGCCCCGATATAAGCATACCCGCCAGCGCGAAGGAAAGCGCGGCATAGTCGGAGCTGTTTGCGGTTGTCAAAAACGGCGGCACCTGCTCCGCGACCGTATACATAAGCTGTAATGTCGGCACAAACAGGCGGCCCGCAAGCCCCCCCGCGGCAATCCCGGCAGCAACGGCGCCGCCGGAAACCAAAAGCTGTTCCCACGCCAGTGTTGAAATAAGCCCCGCCCGCGACAGGCCCATCGCCCGCAGTATGCCGAACTGCAAAAGCCGCGAGCGTATCGAAAGCACCCAGTATATCAGAAAGCCGATGAATGTGACGCCGAGCGTAACGACAAACCCCAGCGTCAATGTGCCGTTCAGGCCTTGCAGGAGCGGGTCGTTTTTTACGGCGATAAGCTCCTGGCTTGTGTCCCTTATCCGCGCAAGGCGCATATCTTCCGCGATGATTGAATCATACAGGGCGGCAGAGGTTGCGCCCTCTCCCATCTTTATCCAGACAGAATAAGGCTCCATGCGCATTTGGCGGTGGATGCTGTCTAAATTCGCGATAACAAAGTGGCTACGCGCACGGCCGTCCGCCGAATGCGGGTTTATAGACGGCCAGTAATCCACAAAGCCGTAGACCGTCCCGTCCAAATTGGCGGACTGTTCCCGCCAGCCTATGCGCACATGGTCGCCCACGCGTATGCCCAGGTCGTCGCGCATGGAGGCCGAAAGCAGCACCGCGGAAGGGTCGGCGGTCATCAGGTTCATGTAGTTGCCTATATGCGTCGGCAGCAAATCGCGGCGCGTCCATGCGATCCTGCCGAATTCATGAGGGATTATGCCCATTACTTCTACAGCATGGTCGCCCCTGCCCGACGCCAGCCGCGCGTATTGTTTTTTGAAGACCTTTGTAGAATCCTCCGCGCCCTCCAAGCGGTGGAACACGTCATACGGCGGCTCCCTTACCTGTGTGCGGACGCGGACAAAATCGTTGTCGGGTGCCTGGCCCATAGGCCCGTATGGGTTTACCCTGCTTTCTGTAAACGTAACCTCCATGTCGTCGGAAATTTCCGCCGTGATCCAAACCGTGTCTACCTGCCAGCTTTGGGTTATTACGACATCCGCGCCTGTGTCGTAGCGGATCCGGCCCTCTAAAAAGCGGTTGAGCGTGCGGGCGGTCGTTGCGCTGAACATCCCCAGCCCGATATTGAACACCAAAAACAGCGACAAAAACTGCCCGCCGCCCCGAAAGCGCGCGATTGACAGCAGCGCGGTATAAACCGTCGGCGGCCAGAACGGCTTGCCCAGACGGAATATCAGCGCGATGACCGGCGGGAATACCCGCAGGAAAAACAGCCCCAGCCCCAGCACAAACAAAGAGCTTGCCGCCAGCATTATGGGATCGAGCGGTGCGTCGACGCCGGTTACATTGGCGAGCTGGCGCATTTGCGCGTTTGTGTTGTACAGGTTCAGCCCGTAAAGCGAAAGCGCCAGCAGCAGGATGTCCAGAAAAAGCTTCTGCCACAGCGGCACGGAGGAGCGCCTGCCCCTTTTGCGCTTGGACTCCACAATCGTATCCCGCGAAGCCATAACCGCCGGGATGAGCATTACCAGCATGAAGCCCGCCGCCGCTACAGCCGCGTAAAAATACGACTGCGCCGTAAGCCGCAGCGGCATACCGCGCCGCCCCACAAACTCCATAAAACCGTTGGAAAGCCCCAGCACACGGCACATAAGCAGGCCGAGCGGCGGTCCGGTTATAAACGCCGCCCCTGCGATAAGCGCGCTCTCCAGCGCGTACACCAAAAATATCTGGGAGCCGCGCGCCCCCCGGCTTTTCAGCACCGCGATCTCGTTGCTTTCGTGGTCCATCATCAGGCGCGAAACCATGTAGATGTAGAACACCAGCATTAAAATAACAGGGACAGACAGTATCCAGAGCATAAACGAAAGGAAGTCCCGCCGCTCCAGATACTGCCCAAGGGTGCGCTCAATATCAAAAATAATCGTGCCGTGGCCGAAGGTCTCGGTTTTTTGCATACGTATTGCCGCCAGCAGCTCCCGTACATTTTCTATGCGTATGGCGGAGTAATCGAAGCAGTAGTAAAAAAGAAGGGAGCGGGCGAAAATCGATTCGGTTTCTACGTACCGCTTAGTAAGATAATCGTAGTCTATGACGAATGTAGGGTACGACATCCCTGTGACAGAATACCAGTACGGGTCCTCGACTATCGGGGCGTACACGCCGACCAGCACAGCCTGTCCGTAAAGCTTGTCGTCGCCGTCTATCGCGTAGGAATGGATGTCGAAGGGGACATCCAGCGAAATGTCCGAGCGCTGGTAATCCGCGCGGGACATCACAAATTCCATCAAATCCACGGATGGGTCGCTTTGCGGGAGGCGCCCCGCGACAAGCTCCACATGGTCTTCAAAGCCCTCAAGCGCAACCAGGTTGACCTGCAGCCTGCCGCCCGCCGGCCGCCGAAAATAATAAAAGCGGTCAAGCGCGTACTGCTTGCGCCGGGCGAGCAAAGGCAGCCCGATATCCGGGAGGTAACGGTCCTCGAATCTTTGGGCAAACCATCTCGCGTTGGCGTGTTCGCTGTCTGTATCGCTTGAAAAATTTTTGTAGACAAACTGGAAGGTGTAAACGCCCGGGTAGGATGCCTGCCTGACCTGCTGCGCCTCTAAATCCTTTAGCAGCATATGCTGGAAGATGCCGTCGGTGTATGTAGGGATGCTCGAAAGCACGGCGACGAATATCACGCAGCCGATAAGCAGGCAAAAGACCATCCATTTGCCCCGCAGCATCTTTTTTAGGGTGAAAATCAGCATAGGCTCTCCGTGTGTATAGGTTTAAGGAAAAGGAAGAAACTTTATGTCCCTTCCCTTCCTGAATCCTCAATCCTAAAACCTAAATCCTGCGGCGCTCCGCGCCGCCCCTACGGCACTTCGCGCAGGTTTTGGATATAGGTTTGAGGTTTTAGGAAAAGGACGGCGCGGCAAATTCCTTCCCTTCCTAAAACCTAAATCCTAAAACCTAAATCCTGCGGTGAACAGCGGTTCACCGCTGTTCACCGCTGTACCCTGCCCGAACCGTCCCCGCCCGCCAGCTTTTGGGCTTCATCGACGGTAATATGGTTGAAGTCGCCTTCGATGCTGTGCTTGAGCGCGCTTGCCGCCACGGCGAATTCAATTGCCGCCTGCGGTTCATAATTGTTCAGCGTAGCATAAATCAGGCCCGCGCCAAAGCTGTCCCCGCCGCCTACGCGGTCAACAATATGGATTTCGTACTTCTTGGAAAAATAGAATTCGCCGCCGTCATAGAGCATTGCCGCCCAGTTGTTGTCGTTGGCGGAAATAGACTCGCGCAGCGTAATGCCGACTTTTTTAAGCCCGAAACGCTCAACAAGCTTTCTCGCGACATCCTTGTAACCTTCATGGCTTACCTGCCCTGTAGTAACATCGGTGCCTTCCGCGTGGATACCGAAAACATCGGCGGCATCCTCTTCGTTGGCAATGCACAGGTCTACATACGGCATAAGCTTTGCCATGGTTTTACCGGCTTCCTCTTTGCTCCATAAATTCTTGCGGTAGTTAAGGTCGCAGGAAACGGTAATGCCCTTGGCCTTTGCCATTTTGCAGGCATCCAGGCAGATATCCGCGACATTCGGGCCCAATGCAGGTGTTATGCCTGTAAAGTGGAACCAGTCCGCAGCTTCGTGGTGCCAGTCCGCGCCGCTAAAGATGGCGTCCCAGTCGAAGTCCTTTTCTGCGGCCTGTGCGATTGCGGAATTTGCGCGGTCGTAGATTACTTTAGAAGCGCGCTGGCTTGCGCCTTTTTCCAGAAAATATATGCCCACGCGATCGCCGCCGCGTGTGATATAGGAGGTATCCACGCCGAATTGGCGCAGCCCGTTTACCATGCTCTGGCCGATCTCGTGCTTTGGCAGCTTTGTGACAAACGCGGCGTCCATGCCGAAATTCGCAAGCGCCGCGGCTACGTTTGCTTCGCCGCCGCCCGGGGTCGCCAAGTATTTGTCTGCCTGTACAAAACGGTAATAGCCCTCCGGGGCAAGGCGCAGCATAATCTCGCCGAATGTTATAATTGTACCCATGTGATAAACCTCGCTTTATATTTTTATTTCTTTTGCAGCAGGTGGATTGCGAAGCCCGCGACTTCCTCCTCAAGATAAACCGCTAGAAGATTGCCCTTTGCGTCCAATTTTTCTGTGTCTTTTTTGCAGGTAAAGCCCTGCCGCTCCAGATAAGCGGCGGCGCGCCCGATGCTGCGTGTGGAAATTGCGATATGCCCGTTTTTGCCGAGGTAAGGCTCCTTCATAACTTCTACAAATGTACCCGCAAAGACAGAGCTGCTGCCCGCTTTGACCGGGAAGCTGAAGAGCGTTTCAAACATTTTGGCGGCTTTCAGCGCGGCGCTTTCATTTTCCGCGTTTATGCCGATGTGCGCAAGCTCAAACCCCAGCGTGTTTTGCACGGCTTCTTTGCTGAGGCGCGTGATCTCGTCAAACTTGCCCGCGCTTATCAGGTCCGCCGGGACCATCCATGAACCGCCGCAAGCCAAAATCTTCTCAAACGCCAAGTATTTTGTGATGTTCGCCGCATTGATCCCGCCTGTTGGCATGAACTTGAGGCTTGGGTACGGCGCGGAAACCGCCTTGATGTAATCCAGGCCGCCTGCCTGCTCCGCGGGGAAGAATTTCACGACCTCAAGCCCGAACGCAAGCGCCTGTTCAATGTCGGACGGGTTTGCGCAGCCGGGGGTTATGGGGATGCCCTTTTCTGCGCAATACGCCACGACCTCCGGGTTCAGACCCGGGCTTACGATAAACTTCGCGCCCGCGTCAATAGCCTTGTCGACCTGCGCTTTGGTCAGGACAGTACCCGCGCCCAACAGGATATCGGGCAGCTCCTTTGCGATGCGGCGTATCGCCTCTTCGCCTTCGGCCGTGCGGAATGTGATCTCCGCGCAGGGGATACCGCCCGCCGCCAGCGCCTTTGCCAGCGGCACGGCTTTTTCAACATCATCGATCTTGATAACTGGGACAATCGCGATTTTGGAAATTTGCTCTAATACCGGATGCATACATTCACCTCATTATTTATAATGCCTGGATATATCGGGATATATATAGTATTGCAAAAATCGGAGCATTTTTCAAGGGATTTTGCAAAAAATTTACAGGCGGGGTAAAATCAAAAAGATTAGCCCTTTTTCTAAAACCTCAATCCTAAAACCTGCCGAAGGCAAAACACCAAAACACCCGTCACCGCGACAAACAAGTCGTCACGGTGCCACCCTCTTTAAAAAAGAGGGTAAGGCTACAATAAGATTTATTCTTTCATATTAAAAGCGCAAAGCAATTTTAGGACGTACCCTCTTTTTTAAAGAGGGTGGCTTCAAAGCGGTTACGCTTTGAAGACGGGTGTTTTGTAGGGCGCGACCACCCGACGTCCCGCATTTACCAAACAATCAACAATATTGCGTTTTTTTGCCCCCTTCGCGCACGAAGGGGGAGCCGCCTGCGGGCGG
>WRLS01000091.1 GCA_009776345.1 Oscillospiraceae bacterium
TATAATCCGCCCAATCGCTCAGCCGAGCCGAGCTCCAGGGCTCGAACGCGAAAAAAGGAATTAGGAATAAAAGAAATCAAAGACTTTTTCCGCTGTTATTACGTGCGCAGGCGCTTCCGGTGCCGCTCCCTGCTTTTGTTTTATGCCTACTTGCCTTTGCGGCTTATTCCCCTCCTTGGAGGGGTGGCAGGCGTAGCCTGACGGGGTGGTTTTAAATAAGTACAAAACTTATCGCTTCTTCCCTTACTAATTTCTAAAACCTATATCCTAAATCCTGCGGCGCTCTGCGCCGCCATCACGGTAAAACCCCCGGGCTGAAGTTACTCAGCCCGGGGGTTTTGGTGTTGTGTTTAATACTAATACTTGCCTGCGCCCATGCCTTTGTCGCTGAGTGCGAAGCCGGTTTCTTCACGGTAGGCGGGCTGTTTGCTTTTCCCGGAGCCGGAAGGGCCGCGCCCTGTGCCGCTGTTCCGGAGCTTGAAGCGCGCGATGAGCTGGTCGAGCATTTCTGCCTGCCCGCTGAGCTGCTGGGAGGACGCCGCACATTCCTCTGATGTTGCGCTGTTCTGCTGGATGACAATCGCGACCTGGTCAACCGCGGAGTTGATCTGGGCAATCCCGACAGTCTGCTGGTCGGAGGAGCTTGCGATATCGCCGATTATCTGTGTGCTTTCATTTATGCCCGAAACAATTTCCCTGAGGCTGGCGGCGGTTTCGCTGGCAATACGTGCGCCAAGCTCCGCTTTTTCCATAGAATTCGCGATCAGCTCGCCTGTATCTTGGGCGGCGTCCGCGCTCTTTGCCGCGAGGTTGCGGACTTCCTCGGCTACAACAGAGAAGCCCCTTCCGTGCTGGCCGGCACGCGCCGCCTCAACAGCGGCGTTAAGCGCCAATATGTTAGTCTGGAACGCGATATTGTCGATAACCTTGATGACCTTGCTGATATTTTGGCTGGCTTGGTTGATTTCCTCTACTGCGGACATCATCTCGTCCATTTGGTGGCTGCCGCGCTCCGCGTCGGTCTTGATCGAATTCGCCAAGGTGGCGGCTTTGCTTGCCATTTCGGCGTTGTCGCGGGTCTTCTCGGCGATCTCGGTCATGGATGCGGAAAGCTGCTGTACGGTTGCCGCCTGTTCGGTTGAACCTTGCGCGAGGGACTGGGCGGCGTCCGCGATCTGGCCCGATCCGGTGGACACTTGTGTTGCGGCGTTGTTTATTTCGCTGAACATATTATTGAGGTTATCGACCATAAGCGACATGGAGTTGCCCATTGCGTCTTCCCCGGAAAGGGTGGAAACAGACATGGAGATATCGCCGCCGGAAACAATCTCCAGCACGTCCGCGGACTCCTGGATATGCTCCATAAAGGCGCTTGCCGCACTGAGGCACTGCCCGATCTCGTCCTTATTGGCGGAGAATTTCTCGAACGTGCCCTTCTCTTCCGAGTTCATGGTAAGGGTACCGGATTCGCTGGCGCGTTTCATGAACGCGGTCAGCGGGACCAGGGGCTTGGCGATAAGGCCTGTGATGTAAAGCGCCATAAACATTGCCATGCCCACCGCGACGACGATCGTGACGATGATGAGGATAAGCAGCACGCGGAACAGGTCTTCGGCGGCAACATTCGAGGCCTGCGCGGCGGTTACCTTCATTTCCATACATTCGGTCAGATTATCGACAATCAGCTCAGACGCCACCGTTGCCTTGCCCAAAGTGGCTGTAAGCTCGGGGATGGGAAGCCCCGCCTTGGCGCCGTTGAGGACCTCTACCATAACAGGTGAGAATGTAGTGTGGTAAGCTGTCATAGCGTCGTCGAAAAGCTGCAGCGCGGACGGTGTGAAAATAGTCTCGCGGTATTCCGCGGCATATCTTTCGAACTGCTGCTTGCGGTCATTGAGGACCCTCTCGTCCTCGATAAGCGCCTGTGAATCGCCGGTGTTGAGAATTATGTTCCTGATGCCTACACGTATGCGCTGCTGGAATTCCAGCGCTTTTGCGATTTCTGTCAGAGGCTCGGTCATATCGTCGTACATGGCTTCCTGAGATTGGTTCATCTGCAGCATACCGATGATCCCGACCATACCTGTGAGCGCGCACAGGATCGCCACGATCAAAAAGCCGACCAGAAGCTTCATTGACACTTTTAAGTTTTTCATGAAATCAAATCCCCTTATATTTTTTTCGCTTATGCGGATACGGTCCCGGACCGTAAATTTCGACCACATTCACTCACTTAGTAATAATATCATGAAAACACACTGTTTAGCAAGTCTTTTTTTTATGTCCTACGCTAAAATTTATTTCCAAGAAACTGCCCACTTGCTTGCAATAGGAAAAAATGGTAAAATATACTCCGGCGCGCCGTAAATTTGCGTGCAAATTTACGTGTCAAGCAAAGCTTGACGGCCGCGGAGCGGCGCGCGCGTCCGTGCTACAAGCCGAATTTTCGGGCTTCGCCCGAAAAAAGAAGCTTCGCTTCATTCGCGGCAAAACTGCATTTTGCCGCGTTCGGCAGTATATCTGCATCCGGGGACTATACAATTTATTAGGATGTGTTGTTTTTTATGCAGTCGCAGGGCTTTTTAGAATTGGCGTCGGGGCAGATACATATGTATTCCGGCTTCCCGTTCCCTGTTTTCCTGTGTGACCGGGGGCTGGATGTACAGTGGGCAAACGGCCCTGCTGTTTTTGAATACGGCGGCGGGGCAGGCCACGGTGATTTTTTTTCGGAATTCGACACTGATGATATTTTCGCTAAGCTGGAAACGCATGGGAGCTTGGTGTTGAGGGACGCCGTGCCGATGTCGGACCGACTGGTTTCCCTATTGCCGATATATGGTGCCGAAGGGGGCGGAATTGCGGGGCTTACGGCGCTGATACTGCCTGACACGCAAACGCCCCGTCAAGGCAGGCAGGAAACGATAATGGGGCAGACCCCCGCCGCGCTTTCGGGGGCCATCAGCGACGGGGCGCAGGATATTTTTACCGCGATGGACGCGGCGTTTACCAAAGCCGCAATGATGGGCGGCGCCGTGTGGCTTGCCCCGCACCTCAACGAAATCAGTATACAGGCATACCGTATGCTGCGCACCGCCGCGAATGTGTCCATGTTTTCACGGCTCCGTCAAGGGGGGCTGAGCTTGCGGCAAAAGCCGTTTGACATATGCGCGTACCTGCAGGAGATATGGGAGGCCGTCTCCGGAATCTGCGGGGCGGCGGGTGTGCCCGCGGAACTTGACATACCCGATGGCAGCGTGTTTATTTACGCGGACATGGAATGTTTTGAACACTCCCTTTATAATATCATATACAATTCTGTTTTGTATACCCGCCCGGGCAACCGCATAACTCTGAGCGTTTATACCGAAGGCGGGAATACCTGCATTGCCGTGCGCGACAAGGGGATGGGGATACCGCCGGAATTGTCCCGGCAGGTATTCAGGCCGTATTTTTCGCATCCCGCCCCGGGAAAATCCCCCGGGATCGGGCTGGGGCTTACGATCGCAAAGCGGCTGACTGAAATGCAGGGGGGCAGCTTTATATTGGAATCGGAGCAGGACATAGGGACTGCCGCGGTGCTTTCCCTCCCCGAACACAATTTTTCGCGTGTGCTTACGCTTGAGCAAAGCGACGATGCGCCGTATCCCCTGACAGACAGGTTTTCGGGCGTATACATCGGGCTTGTGGGTATTTTGGACAAGCCGTATCAGATATGAATCTTCCCGCCATCCACCCGCAGGACGCTTGTAACTGTTTCGCGCAGGAAGCGGCTGTCGTGGGAAACTACGATTACAGTGCCGGGGTATTCTTTTATCATGTCCCGAACGGCCTCGATTGAGCGGATGTCCAGATAATTAGTAGGCTCATCGAGCATCAGGCCGTTGCAGTCGGACGCAATCAGCATTGCCAGCGAAAGGCGTATGCGCTCCCCGCCGCTTAAAACAGACGCTTTTTTTTCAAAATCATCGCCCGTAAAAAGCAGCCCCGCCAAAATCGAATAGGCGGACGCGCGGTCCTGTACGCTTACGGCAAGGCAGTTTTCCAGCACGGTTTTGTCCCCGTCCAGATTTTCCAGCCCTTGGAAAAGATAGCCCATCCTAAGTTTGGGCGCAATGGTAAGCTGGGGGTCGCGGGCGTGTATCATGCGTAGCAGCGTGGTCTTGCCGGAGCCGTTGCGCCCTGTCAGCGCGATTTTTGCCCCGCCCGGCACCGCAAGCGCCGCCCCGTCGAAAATTACTTTTTTACCGTACGCGAACGATATGTCCTCGCCGGAGATTACGGTTTTGTTTTTCGGCGGGTCGGTAAGGGAGAAGTCCATGCGGAATTTCGGCTGCCTGCGCGGGCCCTGCACCTCCCCGAGCTTTTCTATGCGCGCTTTTAGGACCTTTGCTTCTTTTTCCTGCTGCTTCATGCTTGCGGCGCGCTTTGCCCCGCCCAGCCGCGCCTCCGACGGGTTCTTTTTTTGCTGTGCCTTCTTTTTTTGCCTTTGCCGCGCGACCTTGCGCTCCTTGGTGCGGACCGCGTCCAGGAGCTGTTCTTTTTTGCGGACGATTTCGGCGTGCTTTTGCGCAAGCTGCTGCGCTTTCAGCTTAGAAGCGGCTTCGTAATCGGAATAATTGCCGGTGTAAAAAATAAGCCCGGAATCCTTTATTTCGATAACCGCGGTGCAGATATCGTCCAGAAGGTCGCGGTTATGGCTGATCAGCAAAACGGTTTTGGCTTCGGTGAGCTTTGCGCGTACCCAATCCACGCCGTCTTGGTCAAGGTTTGCCGTAGGCTCGTCCGCGAACAGGATGCTGTCCTCCACCGCGGTTTCCTGCGCGATGCGCCTTTTTGTGTTCCCGCCGCCGGAAAGCGTGGGGTCGGTTTCGTCAAACTGGCGGATGTACCCGACGTTGCAGTTTCGGACAACCGTGCCTTCGTCGGGGGCGATGTCGCCGCTGAGTATGCCCATCAGCGTTGATTTCCCCGCGCCGTTCAGCCCTACCACGCCGATCTTGTCGCCCTCGTAAACCTGCAGTTTTTCGAATGCCAGGACAGTGCGGGCGCCGTATTGTTTTTTTATCCCGACCGCTTGTAGGATTAGCTGCATGAAAATTCTCCCGTGTGAACGTTTGACATCGTAGGGCGGGGGCTTGCCCCCCGCCGTTAACCCGGCGGCACTTCGGCGGGGGCAAGCCCCCGCCCTACCCTAAAACCTTAATCCTGCCGAAGGCAAAACACCCGTCTTCAAAGCGTGACCGCTTTGAATCCACCCTCTTTTAAAAAGAGGGCACGTCCTACGGTTGCTTTGCGCCTTTATTTGAAAGAATAAATCTTGTTGTAGCCTTACCCTCTTTTTTAAAGAGAGTGGAACGGGTGTTTTGCCCTAAATCAAGATTAGTACACGCGCGCGCATTTGTCAAGGCGCGGGCGTTTGTGGTATACTAAAATTAAAAAGGGACTGCAAATGAAAAAGAAATACCTGGAATGCGGTAAAATCGTATCTACCCACGGCCTGCGCGGCGAGCTGCGGGTAATGCATTGGTGCGACAGCGCGGAGTTTTTGCTCGGCTTCAAGACCCTTTATTTAGATGGGGGCGCAAAGCCGATTGCTGTGGAAAATATGCGGCTGAACAAAAATATCGTGCTGCTGAAGCTCGCCGGGGTCGATGATATTGACACAGCGGTGTCACTGCGCGGAAAGGTCCTGTATATCGACCGCGATGACGCGCCGGAGGGGGACGGCGAGTTCCTGCAGGATATAATCGGCATGACGGTTAAAGATACCGACACGGGCGAATATTATGGAAAGCTGACCGATGTTTTCCGCACGGGTGCGAACGATGTTTACGAAATCACGGGCGGGGATGGGGCAAAGCGCCTGATCCCCGCAATCCCGGATGTTGTAATCGAGGCGGACACGGACAGCGCGGTCATGCAAATAAGGCCGCTGAAAGGGCTGTTCGGCGATGAGTAAAGCGAGGTGCCTGTATGCGTATTGATATCATGACGCTTTTCCCGGAAATGTTCGAGCCTGTAATAGCAACCAGCATCATCGGGCGGGCAAGGTCGGCGGGAAAGCTGGATATACGCTGCCACCATATCCGCGATTACACGACTGACAAGCACGGCCGCACGGACGATACGCCATATGGCGGCGGCATGGGGATGCTCATGCAGGCACAGCCCATATATAACTGCTACAAAGCGATTTTGATGCAGCTTGGCGGCGTAAAGCCGTATACAATCTATATGAGCCCTGCCGGAAGCCTTTTCACGCAGGCAAAGGCCATGGAGCTTTCCCGAAAGCCGGAGGGGCTTGTAATTTTATGCGGGCATTATGAGGGAGTCGATCAGCGCGTGATTGACGAGATCGCGGACGGGGAGCTTTCCATCGGCGATTATGTGCTTACGGGCGGGGAGCTTCCCGCGCTTGTACTTATGGACGCTGTTGCCAGGCTCTGCGACGGCGTGCTTGCCGGGGAAGCCAGCTGGCAGGAGGAAAGCCACAGCGGCGGGCTGCTGGAGTACCCGCACTACACAAAGCCCGCGGTCTGGAACGGCCGCGCCGTGCCGGAGGTTTTAGTAAGCGGGCACCACGCGAATATCGCGCGCTGGCGCCGTGAACAGTCGCTGAAAAAAACATTGGAAGCCAGGCCGGAGCTGCTCGATGCTGCCCCGTTAACGCAGGGGGACAGGGATTTTCTTGCGGGGCTGCGCGAAAGTTAGGGTTGGCGGCCTACTGTTTGTTTTTACCAATCTATGCCCTAAATTTTAATGAATTGTTGTCATCATGTAAGAAAATCCGGATTTATGCCGTGTTTGTCGTTTAGCGCGTTGACTGCCGCCCATAATATGCTATAATGAGTTTAGTTAAATATTTTATAAATATCTAAAACATATCTCGCAAGGGAGTTTTAACTTATGTTTGTAAAAGAAGTATCGGTTCAGAATCAGGTGGGCCTTCATGCCCGCCCCGCGACGTTTTTTATCCAGAAAGCCAATGAGTTCAAATCCTCCATCTGGGTGGAGAAGGAGGAGCGCCGCGTTAACGCCAAGAGCCTTTTAGGCGTGCTTTCCCTCGGGATTGTAGGCGGGACGACGATCAAGGTCATCGCAGACGGACCCGATGAGCAGCAAGCCGTGGAAGGCCTTGTAGGCCTGGTTGAGTCCGGCTTTGCCGACTAGTACATTGTACGTGTAGCTTAAAGCCGCCTTTGTGTTTCGGGGCGGCTTGTTTGGATTTTGCATATACTGCCACTAAATCAAATATGGTGTAAAGGGAGGGTTCGGTATGGATAGGGAAATGTACGCCGCGATGGCTTTTGACATCCCGGATGGGCCGAAGGGGATTGAGCCGTATGGAAGCGGGCATATAAACGATACGTTTTTGGTTTCCTGCGCAGACAGGCAATTTATCCTGCAGCGCATTAACCACCATGTATTCAAGGAGCCGCTTAAAGTTATCGAAAATATTGCGAATGTCACAAAATTTCTGGCGGAAAAAATCGCGCTGGAGGGCGGCGACCCGAGCCGCGAGACGCTGAATGTCGTACCCGCGAAGGACGGGCGCGGATATACTCGCGACGATATCGGCGGGTGGTGGCGGATGTATCATTTCGTCACAGGTTCTGTCAGCTACGACAGGGCCGAAACACCGGAGATTCTGTATCAAAGCGCGGTGGCTTTCGGGCGTTTCCAAAGCCTTCTCTCGGATTTCCCGGTGGATAAGCTGCACGAGATAATCCCGAATTTCCACAACACGCCCGACCGCCTGAGGAAGCTGCGCGCAGCCGTAGAAAGCGACCCGCTTGGGCGCGTGAAATCTGCCCGTGACGAGATACGGTTTTGTTTGGAGCGCGAGGAATTTACAAACCGGCTGGAGGACGCGAAAAAAAGCGGCGGGCTGCCCCTGCGTGTAACCCATAACGACACAAAGCTAAATAATATCATGTTCGACAAAAACAGCGGGAAGCCCATCTGCGTGGTTGACCTGGATACCGTAATGCCCGGGTATTCGGTCACGGATTTCGGGGACGCTGTACGCTGCGGCGCAAGCACAGGCGACGAGGACGAGCGCGACTTATCCAAAGTAACGCTGGATATGGAGCTTTATAAGATTTATACCGAGGGCTTTTTGGAGGGCTGCGGCGGGAAGCTGGGGCCCACGGAGCTAAAGCTTCTGCCGACGGGGGCAAAGATGATCGCGCTGGAGCTTGGGATGCGCTTTTTGACCGATTATTTGCAGGGCGATACATATTTTAAGATACACAGGGACGGCCATAACCTGGACAGGTGCCGCACACAGCTGAAGCTTGCGGCGGATATGGAAGAGCATTGGGATGAGATGGCGGGCGGCGCGTAGCGCCGCAGGTTTTAGGATTTAGGTTGTAGGTTTTAGGGTAGGGTCGGGGTTCCATCCCCGACCGCGAATATTCGATTCGACTTTAACGGTCGGGCATGGAAGCCCGACCCTACACGAAAAAATATGTTATGCGTACAACTTCCTGCCCCCTTCGCGCCCCAAGGGGGGGGGGCCGCGCGACCGGGGGGGGGGTTTTTTGGGGGGGGGTTGGGGGGGAAACCCCC
>WRLS01000092.1 GCA_009776345.1 Oscillospiraceae bacterium
GTTTGTTTCCGTAACGGCGAAGATTTTCACGCTGCTGCGCAAACTCAGAAAATACGGCCATATCCCGATCTCCGAACTTTTCGGCACCGAACCCGAACGCAGCGGCATGATCGCGTCATTTTTAGCTTTGCTGGAGCTTGTAAAAACCGGAAGGGTTTTGATTGATGGGCAAGCAGTACGGCTGACCGGCAAAAAGGCAGCTTAGATAATCTTAGAAAGGTGATAAAAAAGTGGAGTACCTTTACGAAACACATGTACATACATCCCCGGTCAGCGCGTGCGCGAGCAGTACGCCCGCCGAGCAGGTCCGCGCCTACAAAGACAGGGGCTACGCGGGGATTATTATTACGGACCATTTTATTAACGGCAACTCGTCCTGCCCGCAAAACATGACATGGGAAAAAAAGATGCAGTTCTTTATTTCCGGCTATGAAGAAGCAAAAAAAGAAGGCGACAAATGCGGGCTGGATGTATTTTTCGGCTGGGAATACAGCGTTTCGGGTTCGGATTTTTTAACATACGGCATACCGGGCGAATTCTTGTTTGACCACCCCGAAATGTGGGAGATGACAATAGAGCAGTACAGCCGCCTGATACGCGGGAACGGCGGGTACATCGCACAGGCGCACCCGTATAGGGACAGCTGGTGGATCGCAAACCCATTCCCCGCCGACCCTAACCTGCTGGACGGGATTGAGGTTTACAACGCCACCATGCCCGGGGAAGTAAACGCACAGGCGCAAAGCTTCGCCGCTTTGCACAACCTGCCTGTCCAGGCGGGCAGTGACTCGCACAGCGCGGATATCCCGATTGTAAGCGGGATAGGACTGGAGAAAAAGGCGGAAAGCATATCCGACATTATAAACGCGCTAAAAAACGGAAAAGCCCGTCTGATCACACACTAGAAAGGTCCTGCCTATGCAGCAGCTAGAAGCGCTTGAGCGTAAAATCGAAGCCATCCTATTTGCCGGCGGCGACCCTATTGAAGCGGATAAAATAGCCGCCGCGCTGGATATTGAGGAAAATTCCGTCAAAAATCTGATTGAACGCATCCGTGACCGCTACCACGCACAGCAAAGCCCCTTTGACATAGTATCGCTTTCCGGCGCATACCAGATGTGTACATTGCCGGAGTACAGCGATATAATCCGTGCCGCACTGTCAATCCGCCGCAACAACCCGCTTTCACAGGCGGCGCTGGAGGTACTGGCGGTTATCGCGTACAACCAGCCTGTAACACGCGCTTTTGTGGAGCAGGTGCGCGGCGTGGACTGCTCCGCAATCATACGGAACCTGGCGGAAAAGGGGCTGACGGAGGAGGCGGGCCGCCTGAATATCCCCGGCAAGCCGATCGCCTACAGGACAACCGCGGGCTTCCTGCGCAGTTTCGGGCTTGAGTCACTGCAGCAGCTCCCGACGCTCCCCGCACAGCCCCCGGATGAACCGGAAACTGACAGCCCGCGGGCTGAAATCCCGCAGGATGGGCAGCTTGATTTTGGCGTATAGAGGTGAATTGTCTTGTGGATTTTATTGAGTGTTGTTTGTATTCTCATTGTACTTCTTATAATGCCGATTTCAGCTTGCTTTGATTATGCGGGCGGCAGGGCGGAGCTTTCTGTCCGGTATCTTTTCCTGCGCATGAGGATTCTGCCCATACCTGTAACGATAGAAGGCGAAAAGAAAAAACGCTTGTCAAGGCGCGCGAAGAAAAAGGCCGTGCGGGAGGAAAAGGCAAAGAAGCTTTCGCACTATATGCAGACCGGGCGCATGGCGCTTGATATGCTCAGCGAATCACGGCGGGGGCTGCGGCTGATACGCAGGAATGTCGCTGTGACAAGGCTCAAGCTGCTTGCGTCCGTGGGCGGCGAGAATGCGCACAGGGCGGCGGAAAACTACGGCAAAATCGCGGCGGCGCTGTTCCCTGCGCTGGGCATAGTCGGGAGCTTTGTAAATGTGCGCTCCCCGTCTATTTACATCGCGCCGAATTTCCTCAGCGGCAAAACTGTGTTTGAAGCGTCCGTAAGGGTAAAACTGCCGCCTTATGCTATATTGGCGGCGGCGGGGCATATCGGCTTTTCGATATTCAAGATAATAAAAAACCAAGGGAAAAATAAAGAAAAGGTGGTAAATAATCATGAAAGAACGTCATCGCGTGGGTGACTTTACATCCGCCGCGCTGGACGGGCTGAACAGCCTGGTGGACGCAAACACTGTCATCGGCGAACCTATTACTACACCGGCGGGGGTCGTGATCATCCCGGTGTCCAAGGTTTCCTTCGGGTACGCGTCAGGCGGTTCGGACCTGCCCGCCTCCCGCCCGGATTTATTCGGCGCGGCCACGGGCGGCGGCGTGACAATCCAGCCGCTTGCGTTTTTGGTGGTGGACGGCGCGGATGTACAGCTTTTGCAGATGCAGACGGCGGACAGCACCGGCGACAGGATCGTAAACGCCGTACCCGGCGTTTTGGACAAGCTTCTTGACCTTATCCCGAAGAAGGATAAAAAGAGCGGTGAGGGCGAAGCCACCGAAGAATAATAATGCGTAATAAAAACACCCGTCATCACTGCGATTATCGCAGTGATGCCACCCTCTTTAAAAAAGAGGGTACGTCCTACGGTTGTTTTGCGCTTTTTATGTGAAGGAATAAATCTTATTGTAGCCTTACCCTCTTTTTTAAAGAGGGTGGCGCGAAGTGATTTATCGCTTCGTGACGGGTGTTTTGCCTTCGGCAGGTTTCAGGATTTAGGATATAGGTTTTAGGAAAAGGACGAAACTTATATTTTCTTCCCTTCCTAAATCCTCAATCCTAAAACCTCAATCCTGCGAAGCTGCCCCGCCGCTTCTAATCCCCCCAATTGGACAATATACTTACATAAAAGAGTGTTGTCCGGGGGAATTGTGATGAAGTGTGTCAGATTTATGCTTGTCCTGTTTTTGACCGCGCAGCTATGCGCGCCGTTTTACGCGCGTGCGGAAGACGGCATACAGGTATCCGCCAAAAGCGCCGTTGTGATGGAGGCAAAGACAGGCCGCGTCCTTTTCGGCAAGGAGGAACACGAACAGCGCCCGATTGCCAGCACGACAAAAATCCTCACGGCGCTGATCGCGCTGGAGGAGCCTGACATCGACGCGGTTTTTCGCGTAAACAGCGAAGCCATAAAGGTAGAAGGCTCCTCAATGGGCTTGCAGGAGGGCGACATGGCCTCACTGCGCGCGCTTTCGGCAGGGATGCTTTTGCCCAGCGGGAACGACGGCGCAAACGCGGCGGCGGTGCGCATTGCCGGTTCCCTCCCAAATTTTGCCGCGAGGATGAACCGGCGCGCGCAGGAGCTGGGCATGATAAACTCAAGCTTTGTAACGCCGTCGGGCTTAGATGCCGAGGGGCATTATTCCACCGCGTATGATATGGCACTGCTCACCCGCGAGGCAATCCGCAACCCTGCGTTTTTGAATATATGCTCCCAATACCGAATGCGCGCCTCTTTCGGCAACCCGCCGTATGAGCGCTGGCTGCGCAACCACAACCGCTTGCTTAATATGTACGAGGGGACAATCGGCGTAAAGACCGGCTTCACAAGAAAATCCGGCCGATGCCTTGTTACCGCGGCGGAGAGGGACGGAATAACGCTGATAGTCGTCACACTGAACTGCCCCGACGATTGGGATACGCACAGAAGGCTCTACGACCGCTTCTTCGCCGAAATGACCGTGGAGGATGTTTCCCTGCGCATACCCGATTTGCAGATACCCGTAACCGGCGGCGCGGAAAGCGCGGTCGGCGCGGTAAAGCTGGACAGTGTAAGAATCCCCGTGCCTGCCGTTAATCACGATATAACCTATACGGTACAGGCGCCGCCGTTCCTGTATGCCCCGGTGGAAGCGGGCCAGTATGTCGGCGAGGCGGCGATATATTTGGAGGGCGGGCTGGTCGCGCGGCTCTCGCTGGTGGCGGAAAAGGATGTGCCGCTGCTGCATGAATACCGTGAGCGCAGCGGGTTTATAGAATGGCTGACAGGGCATTTTTAGCGCGGCGCAGACGCGCAGGTTTCAGGAAGGTAAGTTTACGGGAAGTGATAATATGAACGGGCAAAAATCGGGCATACGGATCCAAAAGGCATTATCCGACAGCGGCGTGATGTCCCGCCGAAAAGCCGAGGAGGCCATCCGGCAAAAGCGTGTAGCCGTTAACAGCCGCCTGTGTGAAATCGGGCAGAAAATTGACCCGAACCGCGACAAGGTCACGCTGGACGGCGTTGCGGTTGAGCTTTCGCGCGCGAAAAAGACGCTCTACATCATGCTGAACAAACCCAGGGGCTATGTAACCACCATGTCGGACGAGCATGGCCGCAGAAATGTGGCGGACCTTGCAGCCGATGCGCCCGGGCGCGTTTACCCGGCAGGGCGGCTGGACAGGAACAGCGAGGGGCTGCTTCTCATGACCAACGACGGCGATTTCGCCAACATGATAATGCACCCGGGCGGGCATATTACAAAAACATACTGCGTGACGCTTCATTCCCCCATTACAGAAGAGCAGGCGGCGCGCCTGAGTGTCGGTGTGGAAATAGACGGCAGGGATACCTTGCCCGCCACGGTTTTAGTGCTTTCGCAGGAACCCGGGCGCACGGTTTTGCAGGTGACGCTGTCTGAGGGCAGGAACCGCCAGATACGCAAAATGTGCGAGGCAGTAGGCTTGGAGGCAATAAGGCTAAAGCGCACGGCTATAGGGCCGCTCAAGCTTGGGATGCTTGCGCCGGGCAAATGGCGGGAGCTTACCCCCGCCGAGCTTACGGCGTTAAGGAACGCGTCCAAAAAAGCCGCAAAGAAAAGCGGACAGGCACGGCGGAAATCTTAGGGGTATGTTGCGTGGGAATTTAAAAAGCAATTGTTTGAGTAGGAGATGTATATGAAATATTTAATTGAAGTATGGGAATCAGAAAGCGATGAGAATTTAGGAGAATCATATATTTATGATACAGATATGGATTTAGATAAAGCGATAGAAATTGCATCATGGCTTATTGATAAAGATTATGCTGTATGTGCTGAAGTTTTGACGGTGAACGAAAAGCAGCCCGCTTTCCATTTTGATTTGGAGGATTGGTATGTATCAAGAAAAACCAACTTATCGCTCTGAAGTTATTGCAGCTTTAAGAATTTTAGGCGGACAAGGACATCTAAAAGATATATATGATGTTATTATAGAAAGAAACAAGCTTGAAGCGATAAATACAAAAAAGCATTGGCGCGGTGATGTTAGGGCTAATCTTCAACGATATAGTAGTGACTCAAAAAATTATCTTGGTAAAGAAGATATATTCTATTCTGTTGGAGGGCTTGGAGGGGGTATTTGGGGTATTCGCGACCTAGATGTCTTATATGCGCCAGAAACATTTGATTTTATTTCTGACGGGGAGTATAAGAATGTTAATCAAAGAGAATTTGCAGAGGGTATGCAAAAGCAAATAGTTGTAAATTCTTACGAACGAAATACATCGCTCAGACGAGAATGTATAAAATTATATGGGACAGATTGTAAAATTTGCACATTTAACTTTGAAAAACATTATGGAATAAGAGGCAAGGGATTTATTGAAATACATCATCTTGTGCCGCTTTCTGAAATAAAGCAAGATTATTTTGCGACACCTGATGACTTGCTCCCGCTCTGCTCTAACTGTCATTCTATAATACACAGATTTAAGCCATTTTTAACTGTTGAAGAAATGAAGAATATATGCAATTTTTGAGGCAAAACCGAAAGCTCTATCTGCGGCGGAAACGAACGGCTGAAGGACCCGAAACACGCAACCCAAAAACCGGTCAAAGTATTGGAGCATATAATTAAAATTGCTTCAAACGAAGGCGACATAGTGTTTGACCCGTTTATGGGTGTTGGGTCAACCGGGGTTGCAGCAAAAAATTTAAACCGGAATTTTATTGGATTTGAGCTTGACCCATTATATTTTGAGGCGGCAAAAAGCAGGATTGAAATTCATAAAGAGCCTTTATATGGATAACAAAAAAAGAAAGGCTGACTAACAAAGCATGATTGAAATTAAGCCGAACACAAACAAACCCGACATCGCGGCGTATTGCCGCAAATGCGCAAAACCGTACAGCGAGGCGCTTTATCTCTATACCGCGGAGGACCGGGGCGAAATCCTTGCCGCCGCGCTTTTTGAGATGCAAAGCGACAGCGTGACGGCTGTTTTGTATGATTGCGGCACACCGGGGGACCATCTGCTTTTTGACGGGATACTTCGCGCCGCACTCAATTACGCGGCGGGGCAAGGGATAGAAACCGGCGTGATCCCGGAAAGTTTCCGCCGTGACAACGCCGCATACTTCGCAAAGCTCAGCTACCCGCCCCAGCCTCGGTGGAACATCGTGAATTTTTTCGGGAAGTACAAAAGCAAAGGAGCGTCCCCATCATGCCTACAGACATAGAAATCGCGCGGGGCTGTAAGCTTCAGCCCATCACCGAAATCGCGTCCCGCCTGGACATACTGCCGGAGGAGCTTGAGCAGTACGGGAGGTACAAGGCCAAGCTGTCCGAAAGCCTGTTCATTAAAACAGCAAACCGCCCCAACGGCAAATTGATTTTAGTGACCGCCGTAAACCCAACACCCGCAGGCGAAGGCAAGACCACCACCACCGTCGGGCTGGGCATGGGGCTCAACAGGATCGGGAAGCACGCGATAATCGCGCTCAGGGAGCCTTCCCTGGGCCCTGTGTTCGGCGTAAAGGGCGGCGCGGCGGGGGGCGGCTATTCACAGGTTGTCCCCATGGAGGATATAAACCTGCACTTCACCGGCGACCTTCACGCTGTCACCGCCGCCAATAATTTACTGTGCGCCATGCTGGACAACCATCTGCAGCAGGGCAATGCGCTTGGTATCGACCCGCGCCGTGTCCTTTTTCCGCGCGTGATGGATATGAACGACCGCTCACTGCGCCATATAAACATAGGGCTGGGCGGCAAGATAAACGGGGTGCCGCGGGAGGACAGCTTTCAGATCACCGTGGCGAGTGAGGTTATGGCGATACTCTGCCTGGCAAAAAGCCTTACCGATTTAAAAGAGCGGCTGGGCGATATCCTAATCGCTTATAATTACAGCGGCGGGCCTGTTTACGCGCGGGATTTTATGGCGCAGGGGGCGATGGCGGCGCTTCTGCGGGACGCGGTAAAGCCGAACCTTGTCCAGACGCTGGAAAACACGCCCGCTCTTATGCACGGCGGCCCCTTCGCGAATATCGCGCATGGCTGCAATTCTATCCGCGCGACCGCGCTTGCGCTTAAGCTTGCCGACTACACTGTTACGGAGGCGGGCTTCGGCTCCGACCTCGGTGCGGAAAAATTCATGGATATAAAGTGCCTGTACGGCGGCTTTGCCCCCGATGCTGTCGTGCTTGTCGCCACTGCCAGGGCGCTGAAATACAACGGCGGCGCCCCAAAAACAGGGCTTTCTACCGAAAACCTGCCCGCGCTTAAAAGCGGGCTATGTAATCTCGGCGCGCACATCGAAAACCTGCAAAGCTTCGGTGTCCCCGTGGTCGTGGCAATTAACGAATTCGCGGCGGACACAAAGGCAGAACTTGACGAGGTCGCGGGTTACTGCAAAAACCTCGGCGTGGATTTTGCCCTGTCCGGGGCCTTCGCTAAAGGCGGTGAGGGCGCAATAGATCTTGCCGCTAAAGCCGTGGCGGCGTGTGAAAAGCCGTCGTACTTTACACGCCTGTATGAGCCGTCTTTGCCTATCCGCGATAAAATCGAAACAATCGCGGCAAAAGTATACGGCGCGGGCGCAGTGGCGTATTCACCGGCGGCGAATAAATCCATCCGTGAGATCGAAAAGCTCGGCAAAGCGAATTTGCCTATTTGCATGGCGAAAACTCAGTACAGCCTTTCCGACAGCCCCGCGCTGCTCGGCCGCCCAAAGGGCTTTACGCTAAATGTCGGGGATGTCGCCCTTCGCGCGGGCGCGGGCTTTTTGGTCGTGATGACAGGCGACGTGATGACCATGCCGGGCCTGCCGAAAACACCGTCGGCGTGCATGATGGATGTAGACGAATACGGGAATATTACGGGGTTATTTTGACCGGCTGCATCGGTTAGGATTCAGGAAACTGTAGGGGCGGCAACCTGCCGCCCGTAATTCCCCTCCTTGGAGGGGTGGCTGGCGGCGCGGAGCGCCGGGGTGGTTCATAACGCGATTTTATCTTCGGTTATTTTTCACCGCTCAAGCCGCGGAGGCTCTTCTTTGCCCGCGCAAAGAAGCAAACGCGCCGGGGAGACCCCGGACCC